>NZ_JRMM01000106.1:0-15591 GCF_000972905.1 Mycobacterium sp. UM_Kg27 | reverse complement strand
GCCCCTACCTCATGCACCCGATTCACTGGGCCGTGGTGGACCGGTGGTTCGACCCGGAGACCACCGAGGTGATCGTTCGCGATCGGGTGTGCCACAGCTTCTGCGCAATCGACCGCACCGTCCTACAGCCGTGACGGCGCGCCTTACATCACATTCCGGCGGGCAGAATGTTGGGATTGGCGGCCGTGGGCGGTTCCAGTGGCGGGAGCACTGTGGCGCCATCCAGGCTGTGCACGGCGAGCTGCTGCGACCAGGGATAGTGCAGGCTGAACGCGACGAGACCGGTGCGCTCGGCGGCTGGTAGGTGGCACATCGCCAAGACTGTTTCCGCCAGATACTCCACCGGCTCGGTCGGGAAAGAATCGGGTATGAGGCTGTCTGCGCCCGGTGTCCGGATCGCGCTGGACGGTCCCACGACGTTGACGGCGATGTTGGAGTCCAGCAGTTCAGCAGCAACACCTTGGGTGAGCCGGTGCAGTGCCGCCTTCATCGACGCGTAGATCACGTCTCCGGACGACTTGTTGTACTCGCGGTAGGGGCGCGCCGGAGAGAGGCCGGTGACGGATCCGATGTTGACGATCCAGCCCGCACCTTGCCGTCGCATGTGCGGAATTGCCTGCTGAATCAGCACAAACGGTGTCCGCATATAGTGATCGACGGTGCGGTCGAAGGTCTGAATAGGCATGGCCTCGATCACCGAGTAGTCGGCGTATCCGGCGTTGTTGACCAAGATGTCGATGCGGCCCGTCCGCTCGACCACCTCCCCGATCAAGCCGGCCCGCTGGTCGGCGTCCTCCAGATCGGCGGCGATGCCGAATGCCGTGCCACCGGAAGCCTCGATCAGTTCGACGGTTTCGGCGATAGTGCCTGGCAGAGCCTCCGTGTGGCCCGCACGAGTCGACGGCGACGGCTGATGAGAGCGCGCGGTCACCGCTACCGTCGCCCCTTCGGAGGCCAGTCGCTGAGCGACTGCCCGCCCGATTCCTCGGCTGCTTCCGGTCACCAATACGGTTTTCCCGCTGAGTAATCCGGTCATCGGAGGATGAGATCCTCCTCGATCGGAGCGCGGTGGCTCTGCCACACCTCGATCAGCCGGAACGGGAAGGCGGTGACTATTCGTCCTCCGCCGGAACGGTAGTAGGTGTGTGCGGTGGGCGTGTGACACCAGACGGTGTCCGCCATCGCCCGATCGATCTCGCCGACGTAGCTCTCGAACGCCTCCGGGGTGACCTCGATGGTCGGCACGCCCCGCTGCGCCATCAGCTGGAGGCATTCCATCACGTAGTGCACCATCACCTCCACACCGAAGTTGTGCCCGCCCCCGTGACCCGGGCTGTAGTTGGGTGCCGAGGAGATGAACATGTTTGGGAAACCGGGGACCATGCCGCCGCGGTAGGCACTCGGACTGTCTCCCCAGACGTCTCTGAGCTTGATGCCGCCGCGGCCCCGGATATCGACCGTCGACAAGAAATCGAGGTAATAGCCGGTCGCGTAGATGATGACGTCCAGATCGATCTGCCGGCCGTCCTGGGTGACGATCCCACGCTCGTTGACCCGCGCCGGCTCGCTGGCCTCCACATCGACATGCGGCTTGGTCAGCGCAGCGTAGTAGCCTCCGGGGTCGCGAATGATGCGCTTGCCGTACGGCGCGAAGTCAGGAGTGACCTTCTTGGCCAAGTCCGAGCCGGCCCCGAACATCCGGTCGATGTAATCCAGGCACATCCGCAGCAACACATCGTTGGCCGGCGAGATCGACAGGTGGTGAGCCGCCCATTCCGGATCTCGCACGATCACCGGATAGTTGTTGTCGGCGGTACCCCAAAACGACTTGAGCCGATTCCAGTTGGCGTAGAACGGGATGTGGGTGTTGAGCCATCGACGGTATTCGGGCACATCGTCGGTGAGTCGCTTGCGCGGCGCTACCCAATGCGGCTGACGCTGGAACACCGTGAGGTGCTCGACTTCGCCGACGCAGGCGTCGACGATCTGCACCGCGGTGCATCCGGCACCGATGATCGCCACCTTCTTGCCACGCAAATCCAAGTCCGGATCCCACTCGGCGGAATGGATGCTCACACCGGCGAAGGATTCCCTGCACGCCAGTTCCGGCCACCGCGGGCGGTTGAGGTAGCCGACGGCCGGAATCACCACATTGGCATAGCTGACATCACGGGTGCCGTCGCGACCGACAGCGTGGATCTGCCACAGCTGACGGTCCTCGTCCCACCACAGCGCCTCCACCTCGGTGCTGAATCGGGTGTGGTCCCGCAGATTGTTCTGGGTGGCGACCGACTCCAGGTACTTCTGGTACTCAGCGCCTTGCGGGTAGTAGCTCGACCACCCAGCGTTGATGTCGCGCGACAGCGAATAGTAGGCCGAGGGTGTGTCGACACCGATGCCCGGGTAGACGGCGGTGTACCAGGTACCACCCACCTCGTCGTTGCGGTCGATGATCTCGTAACTGATTCCGGCATCAGCGCATTCCAGCGCCGCAGCCATCCCCGCGATCCCGGCGCCGATGATGACCACTTTGAAGTCCGTCGGAAGCTCAGCGGTCCGAGGCAGCACCGGCTGCGACGGGTGGAACCCACCCTGTTCCAGCAGCAGGCCCACATACTCGCCGGCCACCTCGGTCCCGAGCGCCAGCGGTGCGATCCGGGCGAACAGCGCCGGGTCATCGATCGGCAGTGCACCGGCCGGACGTGGTTGGTCGAGTGCGATCATCACCGCTTCCACCAGCGCCTCGCGGGTTTCGTCGTCGGTGACACCGATCTGCTCCGGCGGGTCGGGTTCGAACGAGATCTTCTCGGCGAACCGGTCGACGACGGCGGGATCGCCGGTCAGCTGGGCCAACACCGCAACCAACACCCCGGCGTCGGCCTGACGCAGGTAAGAGCGCAGCTCGGCGGGATCCGAGCCCGTGTGGTCTGCCGTCACGGTCGCATCGGTCGTCATCGAACCTCCTTGCTTGTGCCCCGAGTATGTGGCCGTCGCCGGCGATCCGTCCGGGCCGTGTCTACTCAGCGGGACGCGGCGTGCCCGCAACCGGCGCCGCCGGCCTACAGTCCGGGACATGAACGAGCTCGATGCCGTCCTGAGGTCGACGCGCAGTCACGCGCTCGGTGACATCCCCCGCCGCTCGGCCCGCAAAGAACCGGGCAAGATCGCCGTGATCGACGGCGATGTGTGTCTGACTTTCGCCGAATTCGAGGGGCTGGTCGATCGCGCGACGGCCGCGTTGCAGGACAACGGCTTCGGACCCGGCGACCGCGTCGCGGTCTTGGCCCACAACTGCTGGCAGTACGCGGTGCTGGCGTTCGCGACCGCTCGCGCCGCCGTCGTGCTGGTGCCGATCAACTTCATGCTGACCGCCGAAGAGATCTCGTTCATCCTGGAGCACAGCCAAGTCGCCGGCATGATCGTCGAAGCCGATCTGGTGCCCACCGCCCTCACCGCGATGCAGCTCGGCGGGAGCGTGCGCACCACTGCGGCGATCGTGCTGCCCGGCCAGACGTCGCCGCCCGGCTGGGATGACTTCGACCGCTGGCTGGCAACCGCTTCGGTGGCTCCCGCTCCGTATGTCGCCGACGACCAGATGATCCGGCTGATGTACACCAGCGGGACCGAGGCGCATCCCAAGGGCGCGATGCACTCGACTCGCAGCCTGATGGGCAACTACATCAGCTCGATCATCGCCGGTTCGATGGAGGGCACCGACATCGTCGTCCACTCGCTGCCGTTGTATCACTGTGCGCAACTCGACAACTTCTTGATCCCCGCTGCCTACCTCGGCGCCACCAGTGTCATTCTTCCCCGACCGGAGCCAGAATTGGTGTTGCACACCATCGAAAAATATGGTGCCACAAGCTATTTTGCCCCACCGACGGTGTGGATCTCGCTACTGCGGTCCCCGCTCTTCGATTCTGTGGACCTCTCCACGCTGGTCAAGGGATACTACGGCGCCTCGGCGATGCCGGCCGAGATCCTGGCCGAAATGCGTGAGCGACTTCCCGAACTGCGTCTGTGGAACTTCTACGGCCAGACCGAGATGGCACCGCTGGCATCGGCACTCGGACCACAAGATCAGGACGCACACGCCGGTTCGGCGGGCCGACCGGTGATCAACGTGGAAACCGCGATCGTCGACGACGAGGGGACCCCGGTGGACGCCGGCGTGGTGGGCGAGATCGTCCATCGAAGCCCGCACCTGATGCTGGGCTACCTCGACGATATGGCGAAGACCGCGGACGCTTTCCGCGGCAGCTGGTTCCACTCCGGGGACCTCGGCTACTACGACACCCACGGGCTGCTACACGTGGTGGACCGCAAGAAGGACATGATCAAGAGCGGCGGCGAGAATGTCGCCAGCCGGGAAGTCGAAGAGGTCCTCTACCGTCACCCGGGCGTCGAGGAGGTTGCGGTATTCGGTCTGCCCGACCCACGATGGGTGGAGGCGGTGGTCGCCGCCGTGGTGGTCCGCGAAGGCGTCGCGCTCACCGAAAGCGAACTTCTACGCCATTGCCGCACGCATCTGGCCGGATTCAAAACACCCAAGCGGTTGTTCTTCGTCGAATCGCTACCCAAAAATCCGAGTGGAAAACTGCTGAAGCGCCTGTTGCGCGAGCGGTTCAGCGCCCAGGAGATGGTGGTGGAAGCAGTGGCTCCTCGTCCAGCCCGATAGGACGCAGTACGCAACGCGTCCGCTCGAAGACCGTCACCATCGCGGTGCGAGATCCGCACTGACCGCTGGGCGGGAAGCGCCCTGGGCCGTGGTCCGCGAGCCGCATAGCCTGCCGCAATGGGCGCTGCGCCGCTTGTGGCAGCGGCGCAACCACCGATTCGGTCGACTGACATTGAATCTTGTTTCGCATGAGAGGAACTCAGCTGTGAGTCCACACCACGACACCGGACGCATCGCACGCTTCGACGAACCCGGAAAGCCGTTCCAACTAGACACCGTCCCGGTCCCCGAAGTCGGTCCCGGCCAGATCCTGATCAAAGTGACCCGGGCCAACATCTGCGGTTCCGATGTCCACGCCTGGCACGGAACGTTCGCCACCCGCGGCCTCGGTGGGCAACTTCCCACCGTTCTCGGCCATGAGATGGTCGGATCGGTGGCAGAACTCGGCGATGGCGTCACCGCCGACTCCAACGGCAAACAGCTCAGTGTCGGCACGCGAGTGGTGTTTCCCTACTTCTTCTGCTGCCACACCTGCCGCAACTGTCTGGCCGGTCGCCGCAACGCTTGCCTGAACCTGAAGATGGCGATGCTGGGCCGCGCCGATGAACCACCGTACTTCGTCGGCGGCTACGGCGACTACTTCCTGCTACCGGCCGGCGCGGTGGTCTACACCGTCCCGGACTCCGTCTCCGACGAGATCGCGGCCGGCGCCAACTGCGCTCTGTCGCAGGTGATGTACGGCCTGGAACGGGTCGATCAGCAACTGGGCGAATACGTAGTGGTCCAGGGAGCCGGTGCGCTCGGTCTGTATGCCGTCGCAGTGGCCAAGGCCCGTGGCGCCGCCCGGGTGATCGCCATCGACGGCGTCCCGGAGCGACTCGAATTGGCCAAGGCGTTCGGGGCTGACGTCGTCATCGACATCACCGAGGTCACCACGGAGAAGGAACGGGCCAAGCTGGTCCGCAAGCTCACTGATGGGCACGGCGCCGACGTGGTGGTCGAGGTGGTCGGCCACCCCTCGGCGATCGACGAGGGCCTCAAGCTGCTCGGTCAGTTCGGCCGTTATGTCGAGATCGGCAATATCAACATCGGCAAGTCCTTCGAGTTCGATCCATCGCGTTTCGTGTTCGGCAACAAGTCCATGGTCGGGGTATCGCTCTACGACCCGGCCGTGCTGTCTCGGGCCCTGGACTTCCTGGCGACATATCAGCACAAGTTGCCGTTCGAACGGCTCGCCACCGCCTGCTACTCACTCGACGACATCAACGATGCCTTCGCCGCCGCAGAAGACAAACGCGATGTCCGGGCCAGCATCGTCCTGTAGAACCACAGCTGAGCGGAGAGCAAACATGAGCTACAACCACGTCTACACGCGCACCAAGCTCTTCATCGACGGGCAGTGGGTCGACCCCGACGGCACGGGCACGATCGATGTCGTCGATCCCGCAACGGAAATGGTCTGCGGCTGTGTCCCCAACGGTTCCGAATCCGACGTGGACGCCGCGGTCACCGCAGCGCGCGCAGCGTTCGATCCGCTGATCAGCATCGCCGAACGGCGCGAGCGTCTCGACGCGGTGATCACCGCCATGGAAAAGCGGCTGCCCGATATCGCCGAAACCATCACGCGCGAAATGGGAGCCCCGATCCGGATCGCGCAGAGCGTGCAGACCCAGGTGCCTCTTGCCGTCGCCCGCGGATTCGCCGACGCCTTGGCCACGTTCGACTTCGAGGAACGGATCGGCAACTCCCTGGTGGTTCGCGAGCCCTATGGTGTGGTCGCGGCGATCACGCCATGGAACTATCCGCTCTACCAGGTGGTCGCCAAGGTCCTGCCCGGCATCGCGGCCGGTTGCACCGTCGTACTCAAACCCAGCAACGAAGCGCCCCTGTCGGTGTTCGAGTTCGTCGACGCCATCGCGGAAGCCGGGCTGCCACCAGGTGTGGTCAACCTGGTATCCGGACCGGGCCGGATCATCGGCGAGCGGATGGCGGCCCATCCCGATGTGGACTTGGTCTCCTTCACCGGCTCCACCGCCGTGGGCAGCCGGGTCGGGGAACTGGCCGGCAAGTCCATCAAGAAGGTGGCTCTGGAGCTCGGCGGCAAGTCCGCCAATGTGATCCTCGACGGCGCCGATTTAGCCACCGCGGTCAAGGTGGGTGTCGGGAATGCCTTCCTCAACGGCGGCCAGACCTGCATGGCTTGGACCCGGATGCTGGTGCCGCTGTCCCGCTACAGCGAAGCGTTGGAGCTGGTGCAGGCAGCGGTGTCGAAGTACACAGTCGGGGACCCGTGGGATCCGGCCACCCGGCTCGGTCCGTCGGCGTCGGAAGCTCAGTACCGATCGGTGCTCGGCTTCATCGAGCGGGCGCCGCGGGACGGCGCCCGGCTGGTGACCGGCGGCAGCCAGAAGCTGCGCGATGTGGGCTACTACGTCGCCCCCACCGTCTTCGCCGACGTCCACCCAGACTCCGAACTGGGTCAGGAAGAGGTATTCGGGCCGGTGCTGGCCGTCATTCCGTTCCGCGACACCGACGAGGCGCTGAGCATCGCCAACGGCACGCCCTACGGCCTGTCCGGTGCCGTGTGGGCCGCCGACGACGACACTGCGATCGCTTTCGCCCGCGAGGTAGAGTCCGGTCAGATCGATATCAACGGCGGCAAGTACAACCCCGCAGCACCATTCGGCGGCTACAAGAAGTCCGGGATAGGACGGGAGCTGGGTCGTATCGGGTTCGAGGAGTACCTGCGGATCAAGTCACTGCAGCTGCCCTAGCCCGACGCCACCCACAGGGCGCCCCAGTAAGAACAGAGGTACTCCGATCATGACCATGACTGCCGGGCCGTTGGCCATCACATCCGAAGGCGCCGTGCAGGTTTGGACCATCAACCTGCCACATCTCGGCAATGCCATCACCGACCACGACTTCATCACTGCTTTCGAGGGCGCAGTCGATTCCGCCAATTCCGATACCAGCGTCAGGGCGGTGATCCTCACCGGTGAAGGAAAGATCTTCTCAGCCGGCGGCAACGTCAAGGACATGGCCAACCGTGAGGGCATGTTCGGCCTCGAACCGATCGAGCAACGTCACGCCTACGTCGACGGAATACAGCGCCTGCCAAGAGCGCTGGCGCGCCTCGAGGTCCCGATCATCGCGGCGGTCAACGGCGCGGCGGTCGGCGCCGGCTGCGACCTGGCCACGATGTGCGATATCCGGGTCGCCTCCGAACGCGCGTCCTTCGCCGAGAGTTTCGTGCAGATCGGCCTCGTTCCCGGCGATGGCGGCACCTGGTTTCTGCAACGGGCCATCGGCTACGAGCGGGCCGCCGAGATGACACTGACCGGCGACCGCATCGACGCGGAGACCGCGCACTCCTGGGGGCTGGTCAGTCGAGTGGTTCCCCACGACGAACTCATGACCGCGGCAAGGGATCTCGCAGAGCGGATCGCCAAGAACCCGCCGCATGCCCTGCGAATGGCCAAGCGCCTACTGCAGGAGTCCCGAACCGGTGCACTGGAATCCACGCTGGCCATGGCCGCTGCGATGCAACCCCTGGCGCATCGCGACGCCGAGCATGAGCGGCGCATCGCTAAGTGGCGGAGCGTCTGATGGCACTCCCCCGACTCGTCCCCGCAGCCGCCTCGGAGTCAGCGGACACCGCGGCGCTGCGATCGGAAGTCCGGATGTTCCTCGCCGAACAGCTCGCCGCAGGCAGCTTCACCCCGACGGTCGACGCCTGGCTGTGCGGCTGGGACGAAACCTTCACCGCGGCGCTGGCGGCGCGGGGTTGGCTGGGCATGACTGTGCCGAAAGAATATGGCGGACACGGACGGTCGTTTCTGGAGCGATTCGTCGTCACCGAGGAGCTGTTGGCAGCAGGAGCGCCGGTAGCCGCACACTGGATCGCAGATCGGCAGATCGTACCCGCACTGCTGAAGTACGGCACCGAAGCGCAGAAACGCGAGTTCCTACCGAAGATCACCGCCGGTACGTGCTTCTTCGGCATCGGAATGAGCGAGCCAGACTCCGGCTCGGATCTCGCCAGCGTGCGCACCCGGGCGGTACAGACCGACGGCGGCTGGGAATTGACCGGAACAAAGGTCTGGACCTCGGGAGCACACCGCGCCCACGCATTCATCGTGCTTGCCCGCACCGCCCCGGTCGATCCTGCCCACCGTCACGCCGGACTCAGCCAATTCATCGTCAGGCTTGACGGCCCCGGCGTCGAAGTACGGCCCATCATCTCGATGAACGGCGGCCACCACTTCAACGAAGTCATCCTCGACGACGCATTCGTGCCCGACACCATGGTGTTCGGTGGTATCGGTGACGGGTGGCACCAAGTCACCTCCGAACTCAGCTTCGAAAGAAGCGGGCCCGAGCGACTGCTCTCCACCTTCCCTCTGTTGGCCGCTTCCGCGGAAGGTACGGCCGGCAAAACGATCCACCGCGACGCCGATCTGGGCCGCCTGGTAGCCAGGGTCGCAGGGTTGCACCGGATGTCGGCTGCCGTCGCAGGAGCACTGGAACGACGTGAGCCCGCCGACGTCGCGGCCGCGGTGGTCAAGGTGCTCGGCACGACCACCGAAGGCGACATCGCTGACTTCAGCGACCTGCACACCGGCGATGACTCACCCAGCGGATCCCGGTACCGCGAACTGATCCGATCCGCGGTGGATCAACGCCCCGGCTTCACACTGCGTGGCGGCACGAACGAGGTACTGCGCGGCGTGATCGCGCGCGGATTGGGGCTACGATGACCAACTCGCAAGCCAAGGACACCACCATCGACCTCGACCTGGTCAAGATGATCGATGCGGTGTTGGCCGAACACCGCGAAACCCATCCGCACGGTGCACCGATCACCCGCGACGCCGGATTGTGGTCGAGCCTGGACCAATTAGGGCTGGTCCGGCTGTCGGGCTCGGAACAGTCCGGGGGAAGCGGTGCGGGCTGGTACGAGGCCGCTGAGCTGATTACCGCGGCGGTTCGCCACGGTGTGCGCGCTCCGTTGGCCGAACATGATGTGTTGGCCTGCTGGCTTCTCGAAGCCGTCGGCGATCCGGTCGACGCAGCCGCGCGCACCGTCTGCATTCTCGATGGGTCCGGCACCGCGACCCTGGTGCCGTGGGCGTCGACGGCCGACCGGATCGTGGTGGTCTGGCCTGACGGACCGGGCTATCAGATGGCTGATGTGGATGCCGCGGTCCTGCGGATCACGCCGGGCGTCAACCTCATCGGAGAGCCTCGCGACACCGTCACCGCCGACGTCGCCGCGCTGAGCGGATCAGCTGTCTCCGCTGAGCTGGTTGCACAGCTGCGGCTGAAGTCTGCATTGGTGCGAGCGATCCAGGTCTGTGCAGCACTGGACAGCATTCTTGAGTTGTCCGTCGAGTTCGCCACGGCAAGAATCCAATTCGGACGGCCCCTGTCGAAGTTCCAGGCGATCCAGCATCTGATCGCCGATATCGCCGCGGAATCCGCACTCGCCCGCGCGGCCACCGAAGCCGCCCTGGCAGCGGCGGTCGGCAGCGACTGGTCAGCACCAGGCTTGGGATTCCTGGTCGCGGTGGCGCGATCATGCGCCGGGCACGCCAGCTCCGTGGCAGTTCGAAACGGCCACCAGATCTTCGGCGCCATCGGCACTACCGTCGAGCACCGGCTGCACGAGTACACCCGGGCCGCACTGGCCTGGCGTTCGGAGTTCGGATCCGTCCGTCACTGGGACGAGGAGGTGACGCGTGATGCGGTCGCCGCTGGGTCGGCCGGTCTGTGGAGCCTGATAGCCGACTGACCGGATGTTCCACTGACCGGTTACCACCGTGTCGCAGCCGGCCGATCGGCGGTTGACTCCAAGGAGCACTTGGTTTCCGCACGCCAAAACTTGGGAGACATGTTCCGTGAGCACTGACAACGCCATCTCGCTGACCGAGCTGCAGAACTTCATCGGCGAATTCTGGTACCACTACGACGAGGCTGACTACCCGAAGATGGCCGCCGCTTTCGCCGCGGATGCCACCTACCTCAGTCGAAGTGACTCCGGAGCATGTCCCTTTGAAGAATCCCTCGCCGCTGACCTCACCGGTGCGGCGAAGGTTGTGCCGTGGCTTATCGAACATCGCGACGCAAGCCCATATCCCCTGCGTCACCACACCACCAACCTGCACATCACCCACCACGAGGGTGACGTCACCTACGCGCGCTTCTACATCTTCGTCAACCAGGTCACCAACTTCGTTCCATTCGCGGTTTCCAGCGGAGTCACCGAGGTCGGCGTTCGCCGTGGGGGTAGCAGTCCCAGCGGGCTTGAGTTCACCAAGATGTCGGTCATCCTCGATGTCACGAACTCCGAACCATTGGTCGGCAGCGGGCTTCCCGGCTCCGAGAACGCCTCGGCGAACACCTGACCAGTGGGCACCGGTCCCTTGAATACACGCCACGTCTTCGGTGGCGGAGTCGCCGTCATCACCGGCGCCGGCGCCGGTATTGGTGCCGGCCTGGCCCGTCACGCTCACCGACTGGGGATGACTGTGGTCCTTGCCGATATCGACGGCGCTGCCGTTGCGGCATTGCGCGACGAGATTGTCGCCGACGGCGGCGCTGCCGTCGACCTAGTCTGCGACGTCCGCGATCCCGAAGCGGTGGCGGCCCTGGCGGAGCGCACCTATCGCGACGTCGGCCCGGTACGGCTGCTGGTCAACAATGCCGGCGTAGAGCAGTTCGGCTATCTGTGGGATACGCCGGTAGCCAACTGGAACCGGGTGATGGACATCAACGTCAGCGGGGTATTCCACGGCGTCCGGGCCTTTCTGCCCACGATGATCGCCGCGGGGGGACCGGCCTGGATCTGGAACCTGTCGTCAATCGGCGGCGTGGCAGCCGTCCCGCTGCAGACCCCCTACATCGTCAGCAAGCACGCGGTCCTGGCACTGACCGAGTGTCTGCGTCTGGAAGTCCAGTTGGCCGGACATGATGACCACATTCATGTCCAGGCGGTGCTGCCCGGAGCTGTGAAGTCCAACATCTTCGAGGCGGCAGGCGGTGTCAGTACCGACCTCGACGGCGCCGATGTCGCTGCCGCCGACGCCCAACGCGACGCGATGTTGGCGATCAAGGCCGGGGCGATGGACCCCCTCGAAGCCGCCGAAGTGATTTTCGAACAATCTGCTCAAGGCGCGTTCTATGTGTTGACGCAGCCCGACTATGTGCGTTCGGCGATGGCCGAGCGGGCCGAAGCGCTGCGCACCCTGGTGCCGCCGGCTTTGCGGGATAAACGTCGCTTCGATCCCGCCAAACACTAGGAGCCCCACCGTGAACGGGCCGCACATCCCCGCGTTGGACCCCGATGCCGCCGCCAGGGTTGCGGCATTCGGCCCGCCGACACCGATTCGAGACCGTGGCCTCGACGCGGTGCGCGCGTCTTTGGAATCCGCACCGCTACCTCCCGATATGCCGGAGATGTCCGACATTATCGACGCCACAGCCGCCGGGCCGGGCGGCCCTATTCCGCTGCGGGTCTACCGTCCGCAGCTCGATGAGGCTCCGTCGCCGGTGATCGTCCACCTTCATGGCGGCGGACTGGTCATGGGTTCGAACCACTCATTCGAGCCGATGGCCCGGACGATGGCGGCCGCGAGCGGTGCGGTGGTGGTGGCCGTCGACTATCGACTGGCTCCGGAGAATCCCCCGCCCGCACAGTTCGAGGACGCGCTGGCAGCCCTCGAGTGGACCGCTGCCCACGCGACCGATCTGGACCTGGACCGGCACAGACTGGTCATCTCCGGCGACAGCGCCGGCGGCGGTGTCGCCGCAGCCGTCGCCCTGGCGGTGCGTGACCACGGTGGCCCGCCGATCTTCGCTCAGCTTCTGATGTATCCCGGCGTGGACCGCGACATGGCGGCCTCCTCGGTGCTGCGCGACGTGACGGCGCCGATGCTGACCCACGACGACATCGTCTACCTGCATGAACTGGCAGACCAGGGCGCGGGTTCCGCTCATGATGTCCGCCGCGTCCCGGCCTACGCAACCGACCTGCGCGGCCTGCCCCAGGCCATCGTCGTCACCGCTGAGCTCGACCCGATCGCCGACTGGGGTGAGCGCTATGCCGGCCGCCTGCGCGATGCGGGAGTGCAGACCACGATCACCCGCTACCCGGGCATTTACCACGGCTTTCTGATGCGGTCGGATGCGACCGCTCGAGGGCGGTTGGCAATGGCAGAGATCGGGGCGCTGCTGCGCGCCAAATTCGCCTGCCCCATGCCGTTTTAGGCGGTTCAGCTCGGTATCCGGGTGCCCGACTAACGTCCCGATGATCGGACACCAGGGGTTCGGGAAAACGGTGGCGCGGCACACAATCGAGTTCAGCAATGGGCGTGTGGTTCAGCGCCGGAACTACAGAAGAGGAGTCCCTGTGATGCTCACCGAAGAGCGGCGGATGGAGCTTTCCGACATCCTGCGCCCCGCTTCGCCACCCCGCGAGATTGCCGATGTCTACACCGAGGACCAGCGTGAGCGCCTCCTGGACGTCGTACGCAAAGACGGGCCGTGGAGTCTGATCATCGCCCAGCACTTCGCTTCCCCCGAGGAACTCATCGCCACCATGAGCGGCAAGTTTCCAGAGGGTTTCACTCCCACCCTGGATCTGTTCTTGACGCCCACCTTTCGCGGCTTTCTGGCGAACCACGGGACAGTGCTCTACCCGGAGCTACACGATTGCTTCTACAAGGCCGACTTCCTCGAAATGGCCAAGTCATACTGGCAGGCCGAGTACGCCAAGCCCCAGATGATGTTGTTCAACATCAATGGCCCGTGCGCCAATCGCGACCCGGGCCACATCGATTCGCCGAGCTTCCGCGGAGTGCGTTACGAAAACGCCCCGACCTGGCTGGTCAGCGTGATGGGCAAGTCCGGCCTGTTCGCCGACTACCTGATCAAGATGGCACAGGTCATCACCTGGTTCTCGCTGGACGAGGCTAGCGGGTTCACCTATTGGCCCGACGGCCCGCTCAAGGCGCCCAAACGTATTCAGCCGCCGGTGTACAACCGGGGCGTCGTGGTGCAGAACGAGATGCTGGTACACCGGGGCGAGGCGAACGGCCCGCTCGAACAGCAGGTGCCTGCCGAACTGGCATTCGACACGATGTTCGGCGGCGACCCGGCCTCTCGCGATCACTGGGTGCTCAAGAACGGCGAGGACGTCATCGCGCGCCATCACACCAGCGAACTCCGCTTCCTGGTGCACTGGTCCTCTGAGGTCTACCGGGACTACGACGAGCTGAAGAAGAACATGGACCACTCCGACGATCTGACCGTCGACAAGGCCATCGACATGATGGTGGATGACTTGAGCAAGCGGGGTTACAAACTCGACATCCCGAGCGAGCCACTGCACGACGCCGCGTTCATCGGCGCACTCAACGCAGGCTATGACCTCGGCGGGCCCGCGGTGTATCCGCAGGAAGCGCCGTTGAGCGCATTCCAATTCACCTGAGCTGTAGGGCTTTCCGGTGTGGTCCTGCCTCAGTCGGCGGGACCACACCACAATCGGTCACCAGTGGAGGCCACGACGGCCGGCGGCGATCAGAGCCCGTCGAACACCGGTAACGAACCCGTGCCGACAGCCTCGTCGATCGAGGTGCGCAAGCGTTCGCACGCCAGGAAGGTGCCCGGCCTCAGGTCCGTTCCGTGGACCGAGGGATGCGCGCTCCGCCGTTCCTGACACCGGGCCATGGCAGCGCCGTTCCATTGCACACTGGTCTGTTCCCAGCTGCTCTTGCGAGCCAGGACGCGCGCGCCGCACGATCCGCATATCACCGGAGTCATCGGCGCGTCGCTCAACCGGTTGTCAGGACGCATGATCCGCGGGTGTCAGACCTACCAGGCGAGGCAGCCGATTGGCAGCGATGTTGTCCTGCACCTCGGTCATCCACGCCTCGCGCGGACGGGTGGTATCGATCTCGAACTCGAATCGATCAACCATGTCACTGGTGACGTCGTCGACGTCGACATAGAACTGCTCGTACCACCGGCGCACCTGGTAGACGGGTCCGTCTTCTTCGCACAGCAGCGGATTGTCGATCCGGGCTTTACGTCGCCAGATGGCCACATCCTGTTCGAAGCCCATCTTCACGAAATCACCGAGCGCGATGGCCATCTGCATCGCAGCGTCCTCCGGCAGACCCTCCGATTTCTCCACGGTGATGCCGTATTGCAGGACAAATGAATTCGCGTCAATCGGATAATGGCAGTTGAGCAGGACCGTTCGTTGGTCGCTGTGCTCGTAGTGGTAGGTCAGATCGTCGATCATGAACGAGGGACCGTAGTAGGACGCCACCGATGTCGTTCCGAGGATCGCGGCACCCTCACCCGAGCCAAGGTCCGGTCGCGCTTCACTCTTGTAGTACTGGGTGGCGATGTGCCCCTCGAACACATTCTTGAAGGCGGTCGGAAGGCCCCCGTGAATGTAGAAGAAGTGCGCCATGTCGACGATGTTGTCGATGATTTCACGGCAATTGGTGTGGACCACCGTGCTGTACCAATGCCAATCGGTCCACCGATCGCCCCCGACGCCGTCGATGCGCGGAATCGTCACCTCGGGGGGCGGCGCCTTCTTCTCCGGGTCGTTCCAGGCGAACAGCATGCCGTCCTGCTCCATGGTTGGCCAGGTTGCCGTACGGGCCAGCTTGGGAACCCTTCGGCTGTAGGGAATCTTCTTGCACCGGCCGTCGCCGCCCCAGCGCCAGTCGTGGAACGGACAGGCGATCTCGTTGCCCTTGACCTCCCCGTCGGACAGATCGCCACCCATGTGCCGGCAGTAGGCGTCCAGTACATTGATCTTGCCGTCCTCGCCGCGGAAAACCACCAACTTGCCGCCGAAGGCGTTGATCGAGTGCTGTCTCTTATACACATCT
>NZ_JRMM01000105.1:0-15647 GCF_000972905.1 Mycobacterium sp. UM_Kg27 | reverse complement strand
GCACCTCAAGACGCCGGTCAGGCCGCGATTCGGCACTGGACGTGGCCGCGATCGAGGACATGACCCCAGCATGACAGCAGGGTCCGACATCTAGCCTTCGAGTGAGTTCGCGATCGTTCAGGCCGGCGGCGCTCAGTCGCCGCGCAGCAGGTTGATCACCGCGCTGAAGTCCTGCGCACCGTGTTCGGCGGCGAAGTCGCGGTAGATCGCCGCGGCGTGGCTGCCGAGCGGGGCCGCCGATCCGGTCGAGGCGACCGCGTCCATCGCCAGGCCCAGGTCCTTGTTCATCAGTGCGGTGGCGAAACCCGGCTCGAAATTGCGGTTCGCCGGGGAGGTGGGCACCGGGCCCGGAACAGGGCAGTTGGTGTGCAGCGCCCAGCAGTTTCCGGTGGCGCCGGTCATCACGTCGAACAGCGCCTGGTCGGCCAGTCCGAGTTTCTCGGCCAGCACGAACGCCTCGGCGACCGCGACCTGCTGCACGGCCAGCACCATGTTGTTGCAGACCTTGGCGGCCTGGCCCGCGCCGGCGGCACCGCAGTGGATGATCTTGGCGGCCATCGGTTCCAGCACCGGCGTGGCCCGTGCCACGGCGGCAGCGTCGCCGCCGACCATGAACGCCAGCCGGCCCGCGACCGCACCGGTGACTCCGCCGGAGACCGGGGCGTCGAGTTGGGCGAACCCGTGTGAGCCGGCCAGGGCGTGCACCTCGCGGGCGTCGTCGACCGAGATGGTGGAGCTGTCGATGAACAGCGTGTCGGGGGAGGCCGCGGGCAGGATCTCGGCGTAGCAGCTCTTCACCGCGTCACCGTGCGGAAGCATGGTCACCACGGTGTCGGCGCCGGCCACCGCCTCGACGGCGCTGGCATGGACGCTTACGCCGTGTTGCTCGGCGGCCGCGGTGGCCGCCGGCACCGGGTCGAAGCCGCGCACGGTGTGCCCGGCGGCGACCAGGTTCGCCGACATGGGCCCACCCATGTGGCCCAGACCGAGAAACGCGACGATTGCCATATGTGCTCCTAAGTGGACCGGTGGTCGCCGGCGGCGGGGGTTACTGGCCTGACCGGACGCGAGCCGCCTCGGCCCGGCCGATCACCAACCGCATGATCTCGTTGGTGCCCTCCAGAATGCGGTGCACCCGAAGATCGCGGACGATTTTCTCCAGACCGTATTCGCGCAGATAGCCATACCCGCCGTGCAGCTGCAGCGCCTTGTCAGCGACATCGAAGCAGGCGTCGGTGACATAGCGCTTGGCCATCGCGCACAGCTCCACCTTGTCGGGGGAGTTGTTGTCGAGCGCGGTCGCCGCGCGCCAGAGCAGCAGTCGCGAGGTCTCCAGCGCGGTGGCCATATCTGCCAGGGTGAACCGGATCGTCGGCTCGTCGAGCAGCGCCTTGCCGAATCCCGTTCGGTCGGCCAGGTAGCTGCCGGTCTTGTCGAACGCTGCCTGGCCGCCGCCCATCGAACAGGCGGCGATATTGATCCGACCGCCGTTGAGTCCGTTCATCGCGATAGCAAAACCGTTGCCATCTCCCTCGGGACCACCGAGCATCGCCTCGGCCGGCACCCGCACCCCGTCGAAGATCACCTGCGCGGTCGGCTGGGAGTTCCAGCCCATCTTCTGCTCGGCGGCGCCGAAACTCAGCCCGGGCGTGTCCTTTTCGACGATGAACGTGGAAATGCCCCGCGGGCCGTCCGCGCCGGTTCTGGCCATCACCACATAGACGTCCGAGACGCCGGCGCCGGAGATGAACTGCTTGACCCCGTCGAGCACGTAATCGTCACCCGAGCGGACCGCACGGGTGCTCAATGCGCTGGCATCCGAACCGGCGCCGGGTTCGGTGAGGCAGTAACTGGCAACCGCCTCCATGGAGGCCAGCCGTGGCACCCAGCTCTTGCGCTGGTCTTCGGTGCCGTAGGCGTCGATCATCCAGGAACACATGTTGTGGATCGACAGATAAGCGGCGATCACCGGGTCGGCGATGGAGAGCTGCTCGAAGATCCGCACCCCGTCCAGGCGGCGCAGCCCGGAGCCGCCCACGTCGTCGCGGCAATAGATCGCCGCCATTCCCAGCTGGGCCGCCTCCCGCATCACGTCGACCGGAAAGTGGTGGGTGGCATCCCATTCCAGGGCGTACGGCGCCAGGCGCTTGTCGGCGAACGCTGCCGCGGTGTCGACGATCACCCGCTCTTCGTCATCCAAGATGGTGTTCATTGTCCTATTCCATGGTGGGGATGTGGAATTCGGCGCCGTCTTTGATCCCCGAGGGCCAACGCTGGGTGACGGTCTTCACCTTCGTGTAGAAGGTGATGGACGCCGTCCCGTGCTGGTTGAGGTCGCCGAAGCCGGACCGCTTCCAGCCGCCGAAAGTGTGATAGGCCACCGGCACCGGAATCGGCACGTTCACACCGACCATGCCGACCTGCACCCGGGAGGTGAAGTCGCGCGCCGTGTCGCCGTCGCGGGTGAAGATCGCCACCCCGTTGCCGTACTCGTGCTCGCTCGGCAGTCGCAGGGCTTCTTCGTAGTCGTGGGCTCGCACCATGCACAGCACCGGGCCGAAGATCTCGTCGGTGTAGATCGACATCTCGGTGGTGACACGGTCGAACAGCGTGGGGCCGGCGAAGAAGCCGCCGGTCAGATCCGCGTCGCCGAACTGGGTGTCGTCGCTGGCCCGGGCGCGGCCGTCGATCACCAGCTCGGCGCCGGCGGCGACGCCTTGGCCGATGTAGTCGTTGACCCGGTCCAGAGCGGCCCGGGTGACCAACGGGCCGTAGTCGGCCTTGGGGTCCAAGCTGTGGCCGACCCGCAGGCCGTTGATGCGCTCCACCAGCCGGGCGCGCAGCCGGTCGGCGGTCTGCTCGCCGACCGGGACCGCCACCGAGATCGCCATGCAGCGCTCGCCGGCACTGCCGTAGCCGGCGCCGATCAGTGCGTCGACGGCCTGGTCCAGGTCGGCGTCGGGCATCACGATCATGTGGTTCTTGGCGCCGCCGAAGCACTGGGCGCGCTTACCGTTGGCGGTGGCCGTCGAGTAGATGTACTGCGCGATGTCGGAGCTGCCGACGAAGCCGATCGCGGCGACTTGCGGGTGGTGCAGCAACGCGTCGACGGCGTCCTTGTCGCCGTGCACCACCTGCAGCACGCCCGGCGGCAACCCGGCCTCGACGAACAGCTCGGCAAGACGCACCGGTACCGACGGGTCACGCTCGGACGGCTTGAGAATGAACGCGTTTCCACACGCCAGGGCCGGCCCGGCCTGCCACAGCGGGATCATCGCCGGGAAGTTGAACGGGGTGATCCCGGCGACCACGCCCAGCGGCTGGCGCAGCGAGAACACGTCGATGCCGGGGCCGGCGCCCTCGGTGTGCTCGCCCTTGAGCAGGTGCGGGATCCCGACGCAGAACTCGATCACCTCGATGCCGCGCTGGATGTCGCCGCGGGCGTCCTCGAGGGTCTTGCCGTGCTCACGGGAGAGCAGCTCGGCCAGCTCGTCGGCGTGGGTGTTGACCAGGTCGATGAAACGCATCATCACCCGGGCCCGGCGCTGCGGGTTGTAGGCGGCCCAATCGCGCTGGGCCGCAACCGCGCCAGCGACCGCAGCGTCGACGTCGGCGGTGTTGGCCAGCGGCAGCGTGGCCTGCACCGCGCCGGTGTTGGGGTCGAAGACATCGGTGGTGCGCCGTGACGTGCCGACGATGCGGTGGCCATCTATGAAGTGCGGAATCTGTGTGCTCATGCGCTGCGCCATCCCGTGACAGTGGTGGTGGGCTCGATCGGCCCGCACCGAGAATACTAGGACATCCTAGTAATTGCTAGGGTGTTCCTGCCGGCGCCCTTGCGGTACGGCATGCCCTGCAAATCCTCTGGCAGCGTGCCGGCGTAATCGTCGATGGTGTAGTCATATTCTTCGTGCCGGGGGTCTAGACGGTGAGGTCGGCGTCGGCCGTGTCGGTGTTGGTCACATTCGGTGCTGTCTGTTGAGGTGAGTGGTGGCTCGGTGAACGCGCAGCGTGCAGGACAATCCGGGCAGGTGCGGGTCGAACTCGAGCGGCATGGCTGAATCCTTGTCGAACACCTTCTCGCAGGCGGACTTGCAGGCCATCAGGCACGAATGTTCCTGCGCCACAACGGCACCGGTTGCGGTATGCATGGCGCATTCCGGGATCTCGTACACCAGTGTTCCGTCGGCTTCGACGCCGGCTCGGTGTATCGGTCCGACCAGAAATGTCGCCACGGACACCCCGGAGTCCATGATCTTGGGATATATCCTGCGAGGGATCAGACCGACGGTGCCGAAGGCGGGCAGCAGGAACCGCAGCCAGCTCCGCAGCCGGGTGGCCACCGCGTCGGAGACCAACTGCTCGACGTCTGCTCTGGGCATTACCGCCACCAATCCGGTGATGGCCCATTCCAATTCCCGGACGAACTGCCCATAGCGGCAGCGCCATGATTCACGGGCGGTCAGCCGGGCCCGGGCGGGGATTCGCCCGGCGTTCACCGCTTGCCATCCGGCCTCGACCGCCGCGCGATCATCGGCGACTTGCCGCAGTAACGGCAGCAGCACCGTTTCGGGTATGTCGCCCACCCGGGCCAGCATGGATCGCATGATCCAGTCATCACGTACGGCGGCGAGCCTGTTATTCATGGCATCTCGACCTTTGCAGCCTTCCACTGACCATCGAGCCGCTGCATCGTCATCACGATGCGGCTGCGGTCGATGCGTGGCTCCGGTATGTCGGTGTTGGTCACGGTCTGGTCGACGAACAGCAGCACTTCCATTTGATCCCTGGTCGCCGATTTGACCGCCGAGTCCACGACCACACCGTGCCCGGTCGCTTTGCGCGTTATCAGCACTTGGCGCAGCTGGCTGCTGGATTGGCGGTACAGGTCCTGGAACTCACCGGACACGCCGTCGAGGACGGCCGCGAAGTTCGTGTCCGGGTTATTGCTGTCGATCGGTGTCAGGGTGACGGCGTAGTCCTCTGCCGCCTTCTGGGTTGCCGCGCCGGCGGCCTGAATATCATGACGGCTATTGTCCTTCCACCCCCGGTAGCCGCAACACGCCGCCAGCGCGAGAACTAGGAGCGCGACGGAGCCGCGGGCCGGGTGCGGCAGGCGTTGTGGCGATGCCGGTGCGGTCTCACCTCGGGTGTCACCGCCGCCGGTGGCCGTGCCGTCGATATCGGGTGGCTTCTTCCGGGCCTCAGGTGGGTGCAGCAACTGTGTGTCCGGCATGTGTCGGCTCTTTGTCAGTTCCATGGAATGCCTTGACGCTGCGGTTCGGACTCCGGCGGCATCACCGGCCCGCCATAGGGCAGGGGATCGCGTGAGGACCTACCGGCGTCGGGTCGTGACTGGTGGACCAATTAGTTTGTAACAGGCGTCACCTTCGTGGTCAACGACTTCGGGCCGCTCACGCCGGGCGCGCAGAGCCGGGATTTTCCCGGGGGTTTGCCATGATGGCCAGGTGAGTGGCACGCGAGCGAAACCCGGTCCAGGGCGCCCAGCTGGCATCGACAGCGGCGATACCCGGCAGCGGGTGATCGACGCGGCGTGTCGGTGTTTCGCCCAGTACGGGTACAGCACGGCGACCAACAGTCTGATCGCCGAATTGGCCGGTGTCACCGCGGGGGCGGTGTACTACCACTACGGGGCCAAGAGCAAACTCTTCGACGCCGTGTGTGAGACCGTGTACGGCAAGATCATCGCGCGGTCGGCGGAAGTCGCGATGGCCCAGCCGCTTTCGGTGCGCGGACTGCTGCATGCGGTGCTGGGGGAGTCGATGCGGATCAACCACGAGTCGCCCACGCTGGCCGGGTTCGTCGCCACCGCGCCCATCGACGCGCGGCGTCATCCTGAACTCACCGAGGCGTTCGCCAAACAGGCCGTCGCTATGGCCGAGACGCTGACTGCAGCTGTGCGCCACGGCCAGGATCACGGCTTGATCCGCGCCGACCGGGATCCGGTGGCGATCGCGCGCCTGATCAGTACCATCGTCGATGGGTTTGCCCATGCGGCCGCGACTACCAGTCCGGCCGTCATGGATGACATGACCGCCTTGTTCGACTCTCTGCTGCTGGAAGCCGAGGGCTAGACCGCCGCCGCAGGCCGTAGCGTTGACAGCGGTTCGTGTGGGGGCGTCGTGGCCGATTTGATCGCCGATTCCGGCGTGGACGCAACCACCCTGACGCGAATCTTCACTACGGACGCGGCGGCACCGTTCGGCGGGATCAAGGAGTCGGGTCTGGGCCGGGAGGGTGGCGGCGAGGGAATCGAGGAGTACCTCGAAACCAAGTACATCGCGCTGGCCTGAGCCCCACGTCGGGCAGGGCCACTACCAGGCCGGCAGCAACCCGGCAGCACGGACCTGCTCCAGCGACGGGGCGTCCGCGTCCCGATCCGAGAGCACCAGAGGATGACCGTCGGGCCAGTCGATCCCGATCGCCGGGTCGGTGGCGCAGATGGTGTGCTCGCGCTGCGGATCGTATTCGGCTGAGCACAGATACATCACCGTCGAATTATCTTCCAGCGCAACAAATCCGTGCGCCAGACCGGCCGCCAGGTACACCGACCGGCGATCCCGGGCATCCAGCACCACCGCGTCCCAGCGGCCGTAGGTCGGGGAGCCGACCCGGATGTCGACCACGACGTCGAAGACCGAACCCGACACGCAGGTGACGTACTTGGCCTGCCCCGGCGGCAGTTGGGCGAAGTGCAGGCCACGCAGCACCCCGGCGCTCGACACCGAGCAGTTGGCCTGGCGCAGGTCGAAACGGTGCCCGGCGAACGCGGTGAACTCCCGGTCGGTGAACCACTCGAAGAACACGCCGCGGGAATCGGTGTGCTGAGTCGGGGTGAGCTCCCAGGCCCCCGGGATGGTCAGCTCGCGCGCCTGCACGTCAGCGCCCCAATTCCGCGTAGCGGGCCTCGGCAGCCTCTTTCAGGGGAGCCCACCAGGATTCGTTGGCGCGGTACCAGGCGATGGTCTCGCGCAGGCCCGCCTCGAAGTCGGTGTGCTCGGGCTTCCAGCCCAATTCGTCGCGCAACGCCGACGGGTCGATCGCGTAGCGCAGGTCGTGACCGGGGCGGTCGGAGACGTGATCGTAGTCGTCGGGGTCGTGGTCCATCAGTCGCAGGATCATCTGCAGCACGCTGCGGTTGTCCCGCTCCCCGTCCGCGCCGATCAGGTAGGTGCGCCCCATATGACCGCCGGTCATGATCTGCCAGACGGCACTGTTGTGGTCGTCGACGTGAATCCAGTCGCGGACGTTGGCCCCGTTGCCGTACAGCTTGGCCCGGCGCCCGGTGAGCAGGTTGGTGATCTGGCGCGGGATGAACTTCTCCACATGCTGATACGGCCCGTAGTTGTTGGAGCAGTTCGAGATCGTCGCGCGCACGCGATAGGAACGCACCCAGGAGTGCACCAGCAGGTCGGCAGCGGCCTTGGTCGATGAGTAAGGGCTTGACGGGTGATACGGCGTCGTCTCGGTAAACCGGCGCGGGTCGTCGAGAGCCAGTTCGCCGTAGACCTCGTCAGTGGAGATGTGGTGCAGCCGCACCCCCTGGGCGCGCACCGCCTCCAGCACGGTAAATGTGCCGATCACGTTGGATCGCAGGAACGGCTCCGGGTCGGCCAGGGCGTTGTCCACGTGGGTTTCGGCGGCGAAGTGCACCACCGCGTCGGTCTCGGGGTTCAACTCGGCGACCAGCGCAGCAACCAGTGCGGCATCGGTGATGTCGCCCTGCACCAGCCGGATCCGGTCAGCGGCATCGGCCAGTGATTCGCGGCTGCCGGCGTAGGTCAACGCGTCGAGCACGGTGATCGTGGTACCGGGGCGCTGCGCGAGCGTGCTGTGCACGAAGTTGGCGCCGATGAACCCGGCGCCGCCGGTGACCAGCAGATGCATGGGGCAACCCTAACGGTGGTGCGACCCGGATTCCCGCTTGCGCTTAGGCCCGCGGCGTCAGCCCGAGTGGGCCGGCCAGCTCGGTCAGCGTCGGCAGCAGGTTCTTCCAGCCGCCCAGCACCTGGATGGTCACCTGATCCGCGCCGGCATCCAAGTGCGCGTCCAGGCGCGCGGCGATCTCGTCGGCGGTGCCGTGCGCGACCACCGCGTCGATCAACCGGTCACTGCCCGGCGCGCGCACGTCGCGCTCACTGAAGCCCAACCGGCGCCAGTTGTTGACGTAGTTGGACAGCCGTAGGTAGAAGCCGACCGCCTCGCGTCCGACCTCGCGGGCCGCGGTGGCGTCCGTGGACAGGACCACCTTGTGTTCGGGCGCCAGGAACACCGACGGGCCGACCAGCTCGCGCGCACTGGCGGTGTGTTCGGGCGTGGTCAGGTAGGGGTGCGCCCCGGCGCTGCGCTCCGCCGCCAGCTGCAACACCTTGGGGCCCAGTGCGGCCAGCACTCGGCGGCTGTTCGGCACTGCGGCGTCATCGAGGGCGTCCAGGTAGTCGGTCAGGGCCGCATAGGGGCTGCGGTACTCGGCGGTGGCCTCGGAGTGACCGACACCGATGCCGAGCAGGAACCGGTCCGGGTAGGCGGATTCGATGCGGTGATAGGACTCGGCGACCTGTGCGGCCGGCGCGGACCAGATGTTGACGATCCCGGTGGCCACCTGCAGGGTCGAGGTCGCCGCCAGCAGCGGCTCGACGAACGCCAGGTCAGCGGCGGGCGAGCCGCCCACCCAGATCGCGCCGTAGCCCAGGCGTTCGATCTCGGCGGCCTGCTCAGGAGTGGGGGATCCGAAGGTCCACACCGCGTAGCGGCCCAGGCCGGGCTTGAGTGCGAACGTGTCCGACATCGTGACTCCTGTGCTCGTCGCAGTTACTCGGTGGTCAGCGGAAAAGAGTTGGGGACCGGTGGAGGCTCGGTGGCACTGGGACGCAGCATGGCCGCTACGTCCACCCCGGATGCCTTCAACGTCTCCAGCACCTTGGCGATGCCCACCGGACTGATACCCAATAGACCGCCGATCGCATCTTGCGCATCGCCGGCCCCGCCGACGATCGACAATCGCTCGATGTCCGAGAGCGGCGCCGCCGCGGCCTGGGTGGCTTGGACCACCGCGGCCAACACGTCGGGCAGCATCAGCATGCGGGCCGCCTCCGCGCTGTAGCTGTTGAGGGCGTTGGCGATCTCCTTCTTGCCCTCGGCTTCGGCCAGCAGCTTGGCTTTGGTGCCCTCGGCCTCGGCGACCAGACTCGCCTTGGCGCCGTCGGCTTCGGCCTGGCGCTCCACCCGCAGCGCGTCGGCGGCCGCCTTGCGCGCGTCGGCTTGGGCTTCACCGGCTTGGCGGGCCGCCTCCGCCTGGGCCTGAGCCGCCAGGATCGCGGCCTGGCGCTGGCCCTCGGCGCGGGCCACATCGGCCTGGCGCTGCGCCTCGGCCGGGGCGATCACATCGGCCTGCAGAGCGGCCTGGGCCTGCTCGGCGCGACGCTGCTCCACCTCGATGCGGGCCTGCACCCGGGCGGCCTCGGCCTGCTCGACGGCGATACCGACGTCCTTCTCGGCGCGGGCGTGCGCCAGCGGACCGGCCTGGTCGGCTTGGGCGTTCTCCGCCTCGGTCTGGGCGCGCAGCCGGGCCAGCTCGACGTCGCGCTTCTGGTTGGCGGTGGCGATCGCAGTGTCGGCTTCGGCCTGGGCGACCGCTCCCGCCTGACGGGCCTTGGCCGACTGGATCTGGGCGTCCCGCTCGGCTTCGGCGGTGCCGACCGTGGCGTCCCGTTTCACCTCGGCGATGCGCCGCTGACCCAGCGATTCGAGATAGCCGTTGCGGTCGGAGATGCCGGCGATCTTGAGGACGTCGACTTCCATGCCGATGCGGGACAGGTCGGTCCCGGCTTCCTCGACCACGCTGCGGGCCAGGGTGTCGCGGTTGGAGTTGAGATCCTCGACGGTCATCGTCGCGGTGATGCCGCGCAGGCTCCCGGCGAGGATGTCATTGATCTGGCGCTGCAGATCGTCGAGGTCCGACGTCAAGAAGCGCTGCACCGCGGTCTGCACGGCGTCGTCGGCCGAGCCGATCCGGACCAGGCCGACGGCTTCCACGTTGACCGGCACCCCGTTGTTGGACAGCGCGTTCTGCAGGTTGATGCTGACGTTGAACGGCTCCAGCGACATGATGTCGACTCGTTCGATGCCCGGCATCCGGAACCTGGCGCCGCCGCGAACCACCTTGGGCTGACCGCGCCCGGTGAACACGGCGACCTCGTTCGGCGGGACCTTGATGTAGTTCTGGACGTAGATCATCGGCAATACGACCAGCAACAGCAGTGCTGCGACGGTGGCGATGGTCACGATCAAGACAAGCGACACGATTACTGCCTCTCCAGCCGGTTACTGAGCGGGTACTGCGACGACGTGCAGGTAGTCGGCATCGACATCGGCGATGTAGACGCGGGTGGTTTTGGCCAGGGTCTGCGGCTCCGGGCTGATCGCGCGGGACCGGACCCGGTTGCCGTCGGGGTCGACGAAGGCGACCTCGCCCCACCCGCCTGGCGGCACGTCGATGGTCACCGTTCCCAGCAGACCGATGTAGGCCGACCGTGCGTGCTGGGAATTGGATTCCTGCCGGCGCAGGTAGGGCAGTGCCACCCCGTGGAGGATGAAGGCCAGCGTGGCCCCGGTACCGAGACCCAGCGCGCCCGCGGGCAGGGCGCCGAACCCGGCCCAGGTCCCCACCAGCCCGCCGGCGCCCGTTCCGACCAGGGCGGCGGCCACGCCGGTCAGGCTCAGGAACGGCATCCCGTCGTGTCCGATATCGGTCAACAGCAAGGCGGTGAGCAGGGCGATCGCGCCGACGGCGAATGCCGCCAGGTACACCGCCGTCATGACTCCTCCTGCAGGTCGAAGGGCGCCACTACACCGATCGTCAGGTCATCCTCGCATGCTGCCGCTGTATGGACCCCGCGGTTTAGCGAGGCTCGACGCAGGAGAGGCGAAGCTGGGGCCGCGGCAGAGATCCCCGCTTTTTTGGCGTGGGCGGCGGATGCGGGTATCGTAGGTCGACGGTGCGGCGTCCGCGTCGACTCTTGCGTGTCCAGTCTGAGATTCTTGGGGTTCTACCTCGAATTTTCTGTCACCGGCCCACGTTTTGCAGTCGTAGTCGATGCTGCGCCGAGGCGGGCGCATGCACATGCGACAAGTAAGTCAGACACGGAGGATCGCCGGAGAGTAATGGCCAAAAAAGACGGTGCAATCGAGGTCGAGGGTCGAGTGGTCGAACCCCTGCCCAATGCGATGTTTCGCATTGAGCTGGAGAACGGTCACAAGGTGCTCGCCCACATCAGCGGCAAGATGCGGCAGCACTACATCCGTATCCTGCCGGAAGACCGGGTGGTCGTGGAGTTGTCTCCCTATGACCTGTCCCGGGGACGCATCGTCTATCGGTACAAGTAGCTCCCGACCGCCCGAAGTACGTCAACCAGCGATTAGAACAGGACCACAGCAGCCGTGAAGGTGAACCCCAGCGTCAAGCCGATCTGCGACAAGTGCAGGGTGATCCGTCGGCACGGCCGGGTCATGGTGATCTGCTCGGACCCGCGCCACAAGCAGCGCCAGGGCTAGCAGCTCGTACCCTGCCCGGCCTGGTCGGGCACAGCCACAACTGAATGCAGACCTCCCAGTACCAGTGAGCGGATAGGCCGCCCACACACGCCCGGATCGGAGGCCGGGCCCCGGAGCAGTTGGCCGGGAACGGGCTGGGATCACAACCTCCGTAACGAAGATGAAAGGGGCATGCCCCCATGGCTCGACTTGTGGGCGTCGACCTGCCGCGCGATAAGCGCATGGAGATCGCGCTGACCTATATCTACGGCATCGGCCGTACTCGCTCCAACGAAATCCTGGCCGCGACCGGTATCGACAAGGACCAGCGCAGCAAGGACCTGACTGACGACCAGCTCACCCAGTTGCGTGACTACATCGAGCGCAACCTGAAGGTTGAGGGCGACCTGCGCCGCGAGGTGCAGGCCGACATCCGTCGCAAGATTGAGATCGGCTGCTACCAGGGTCTGCGGCACCGTCGCGGCCTGCCGGTGCGTGGCCAGCGGACCAAGACCAACGCGCGCACCCGCAAGGGCCCGAAGCGCACCATCGCCGGTAAGAAGAAGGCCAGGTAAGACCCATGGCAACCAAGAAAGCGACCGGGCCCAAGAAGGGCCAGAAGACTCGGCGGCGGGAAAAGAAGAACATCCCGCACGGTGCCGCGCACATCAAGAGCACCTTCAACAACACGATCGTGACGATCACCGACCCGCAGGGCAACGTGATCGCGTGGGCGTCGTCGGGCCACGTGGGCTTCAAGGGCTCGCGTAAGTCCACCCCGTTCGCCGCGCAGCTGGCCGCCGAGAACGCTGCCCGCAAGGCGCAGGAGCACGGCGTGAAGAAGGTCGACGTGTTCGTCAAGGGCCCGGGTTCGGGTCGTGAGACCGCGATCCGCTCGCTGCAGGCCGCCGGCCTCGAGGTTGGCGCGATTTCCGATGTCACCCCGCAGCCGCACAACGGCTGCCGTCCGCCCAAGCGGCGTCGGGTCTAGGAGGACTGAAACAACATGGCTCGTTACACCGGACCCGCCACCCGCAAGTCCCGCCGTCTCGGCGTTGACCTCATCGGCGGCGATCAGGCATTCGAAAAGCGGCCCTACCCGCCCGGCCAGCACGGCCGCGCCCGGGTCAAGGAGAGCGAATACCGACTGCAGCTGCAGGAGAAGCAGAAGGCTCGCTTCACCTACGGCGTGATGGAGAAGCAGTTCCGTCGCTACTACGAGGAAGCTGTCCGTCGCGGCGGCAAGACCGGCGAAGAACTGCTGCGCATCCTGGAGAGCCGGCTGGACAACGTGGTTTACCGCGCCGGCCTGGCCCGCACCCGTCGGATGGCCCGTCAGCTGGTCAGCCACGGCCACTTCACCGTCAACGGTGTGAAGGTCGATGTGCCCAGCTACCAGGTGGCGCAGTACGACATCATCGACGTCAAGGACAAGTCGCTCAACACGGTGCCGTTCCAGATCGCCCGTGAGGTCGCCGGCGACCGTCCGATCCCGGGCTGGCTGCAGGTGGTCGGGGAGCGTCAGCGCATCCTGGTCCACCAGCTGCCCGAGCGGGCTCAGATCGTCGTTCCGCTCACCGAGCAGCTGATCGTCGAGTTCTACTCGAAGTAAGACAACTCGGGGTCCGACCCCGAGTCCCCGCGGGGATCCGCGAGCGCGGCGTAGCCGGGCGAAGCGGATCGCCGCGAGACAACCGAGCGGCATCAAATAGCGGGTGCCAGAAGGAGAAAGAACACCATGCTGATCTCTCAGCGTCCGACCCTGTCCGAAGAGGTCGTGGCCGACAACCGGTCGCAGTTCGTCATCGAACCGCTGGAGCCGGGATTCGGTTACACCCTGGGCAACTCGCTTCGTCGTACCCTGCTGTCGTCGATCCCCGGCGCGGCGGTCACCAGCATCCGCATCGACGGTGTGCTGCACGAGTTCACCACGGTCCCCGGGGTCAAGGAAGATGTCACCGACATCATCCTGAACCTCAAGGGCCTGGTGGTCTCGTCCGAAGAGGACGAGCCGGTCACCATGTACCTGCGCAAGCAGGGCCCGGGTGCGGTCACCGCCGGTGACATCGTTCCGCCGGCCGGCGTGACGGTGCACAACCCAGACATGCACATCGCCACCCTGAACGACAAGGGCAAGCTCGAGGTCGAGCTGATCGTCGAGCGCGGCCGCGGGTACGTCCCGGCCGTGCAGAACAAGGTGTCGGGCGCGGAGATCGGCCGCATCCCGGTCGACTCGATCTATTCGCCGGTGCTCAAGGTGACCTACAAGGTCGAGGCGACCCGTGTCGAGCAGCGCACCGACTTCGACAAGCTGGTGCTGGACGTGGAGACCAAGAACTCCATCAGCCCGCGAGACGCGCTGGCCTCGGCCGGTAAGACCCTGGTCGAGCTGTTCGGTCTGGCGCGGGAACTCAACGTCGAGGCCGAGGGCATCGAGATCGGCCCGTCGCCGGCCGAGGCGGACCACATCGCCTCGTTCGCGCTGCCGATCGACGACCTGGACCTGACCGTGCGGTCCTACAACTGCCTGAAGCGCGAGGGTGTGCACACGGTCGGGGAGTTGGTCGCTCGCACCGAGTCCGACCTGCTCGACATCCGCAACTTCGGTCAGAAGTCCATCGACGAGGTCAAGGTCAAGCTGCACCAGCTCGGCCTGTCGCTCAAGGACAGCCCGGCCAGCTTCGACCCGTCGCAGGTGGCGGGCTACGACGTTGCCACCGGCACCTGGTCGGCCGACGCCGGTTATGACGAGCAGGACTACGCCGAAACCGAACAGCTGTAACGCCCAACCTCTCGATAAGAGAGCCGTCCCGGCCCTACCTGACACGGGGGTCGGCCCCATTTAGGAGAAGTCGCAATGCCCAAGCCCACCAAGGGCCCCCGCCTCGGCGGAAAGTCCTCGCACCAGAAGGCGCTGCTGGCCAACTTGGCCACCTCGCTGTTCACTCACGGCCGGATCAAGACCACCGAGCCGAAGGCGCGGGCATTGCGGCCGTACGCCGAGAAGCTGATCACCCACGCCAAGAAGGGCACGCTGCACAACCGGCGTGAGGTGCTCAAGAAGATCCGCGACAAGGACGTGGTGCACTCGCTGTTCGCCGAGATCGCCCCGCACTTCGCGGACCGCAGCGGTGGCTACACCCGGATCATCAAGGTCGAGCCGCGTCAGGGTGACAACGCCCCGATGGCCGTGATCGAGCTGGTTCGGGAGAAGACCGTGACGTCGGAGGCTGACCGCGCTCGCCGCGCTGCGGCCAAGGCGGACAAGGCTGCCTCCAAGACCGAGAAGGCCGAGAAGCCCGCTGAGGTTGAGGCCGTCGAGGCTGACAAGACGGTCGAAGAGCCGGCCGCCGAGGCGACCGAGGCCACCGACGCTGCTGAGGCCACCGATGCGGCCGAGGGTACCGACGAGTCCTGACGGTACGGCCGAAGTCGTCCGGCTTCGGCTCGACATCGCCTACGACGGCACGGAATTCGCCGGCTGGGCGGTTCAGGCGGGACAGCGCACGGTCGCCGGAGTTCTCGACGAGGCTCTGACGACCGTGTTCCGCACTCCGGTGCGGTTGTTCGCGGCCGGACGTACCGATACGGGTGTGCACGCCACCGGGCAGGTGGCCCACCTCGATGTTCCGGTTTCGGCGCTACCGCATGCCTATTCGCGGACCCGGCGGTACGGCGAGCCGGAGTTCCTGGCGCTGACCCGGCGATTGGCGCGCTTCCTGCCGATCGACGTGCGGGTGCTGCGGGTGCAGCGCACCGTCGCTGAGTTCGATGCCCGGTTCTCGGCGCTGCGCCGCCACTACACCTACCGGTTGTCGACCGCCGCGTACGGGGTGGTGCCGCAGCAGGCCCGCTACATCACCGCGTGGTCGCGTCCGCTGGACGTCGACGCGATGGCCGAGGCCTCCCGGACTCTGGTGGGGCTGCATGACTTTGCGGCCTTCTGCCGGCACCGCGAGGGCGCAACCACCATTCGCGACCTGCAGCGTCTGGACTGGGTTCGCGACGGTGATCTGGTCACTGCGCACGTCAGCGCCGACGCGTTCTGCTGGTCGATGGTGCGTTCCCTGGTCGGGGCCTGTCTCTTATACACA
>NZ_JRMM01000104.1:0-15898 GCF_000972905.1 Mycobacterium sp. UM_Kg27 | reverse complement strand
ATGTGTATAAGAGACAGCGGCTGAACAGCTCGGCGGTGAAGGCGACCTCGTCCGGGCCGTGCATCTTCGGCTTGACGATGTAGATCGACCCGGTGCGGCTGTTGACCAGCGGACCGTTGTCGTCAGAGGCCGTCAGGCCGTGCGATGCGATCAGCCCGGTGAACAGCGCGTCCTGGATGCCCTCGAACACCTCCGCGCCCGCGCTGGTGGTGATGGCGTCGTTGGTCATCAGGTGACCCACGTTGCGAACGAACATCAGGCTACGGCCCGGCAGGGTCAGGGTGCCCCCGTCCGGGGCGGTGAACTCCCGGTCGGCGGCCAGGGTGCGGGTGAAGCTCTTGTCGCCCTTGCTGACCTGCTCAGACAGGTCGCCGCGGTTCAGCCCCAGCCAGTTGCGGTAGCCGAGCACCTTGTCCTCGGCATCCCCCGCGGCCACCGAGTCCTCGAAGTCCATGATCGTGGTGACCGCCGATTCGAGCACCACGTCTTTGATGCCGGCGGAGTCGGTGGACCCGATCGGCGAGGCCGGGTCGATCAGAATTTCGATGTGCAGCCCGTGGTGGCACAGCAGCACCGACGACGGCGAGGCGGCCTCACCGGTGTAGCCGACGAATTCCGCCGGTGCGGCCACCGCCGTCTCCAGCCCGTCGCCCAGGGTGACCACCAGCGCGCCGTCGTTCACCGCGAAACTCTTGACCTCGGTCCAGGCGCCGTTGGCCAGCGGCACGGAGTCGTCGAGGAACCGGCGGGCATAGGCGATCACCTTGTCGCCGCGCACCGGGTTGTATCCCGTTCCCTTCTCGGCGCCGTCGTCTTCGCTGATCACGTCGGTGCCGTAGAGAGCGTCGTACAGGGAGCCCCAGCGGGCGTTGGCGGCATTGAGCGCGAACCGGGCGTTGAGCACCGGGACCACCAGTTGTGGGCCGGCCTGCACCGCGATCTCGTCGTCGACACCGGCCGTGGTGACGGTGAAGTCCTCGGGTTCGGGAAGCAGGTAGCCGATCTCGGTGAGGAAGGCCCGGTACGCCTCGGTGTCCAGCGGCTCGATGACCCGGTGCCGGTGCCACTTGTCGATCTGCGCCTGCAGCTCGTCGCGACGCGCCAGCAATTCCTGGTTCTTAGGCGTCAGATCGGTGACGACTTTGTCCACGCCGGCCCAGAAGCTGTCCGGGTCGACGCCGGTGCCCGGCAGGGCCTCGTCGGTGATGAAGTCATACAGCACGCGTGCGACCTGCAGGTCGCCCACCGACACCCGGTCCGTCATGATTTCCTCCCTCATAGCCGACCTACCACCTTACCGGCAGGTCGCGAGGCTATTCGCATCCTGCGATTTCTGTCAGTAGGTCGCACCGATCCAACAGTGCGGTCCGCAGCGGTGCGGCGCGGTGTGCGATCTCGCTTTGGCAGCGCACGTATTCGGCACGGCCGGCCGCGTTTTCGATGGTGATCGGCGCATAACCGTAGTGGCTCAGGTCATAGGGGCTGGCGCGCATGTCGATCTCGCGCGCCGACGCAGCCAGCTCCAGGCAGGACAGCAGCAGTTCGGAGTCGATCAGCGGACCCAGCTTGTAGCACCACTTGTAGATGTCCATGTTGGCGTGCAGGCAACCCGGTTGCTCCCAAGCGATTTGGGTGGCCCGGCTCGGCGTCGCGGCGTTGCGCGGCGCCGCTGCCGGGGTGAAGAAGCGGACCGCGTCGAAGTGCGTGCAGCGCAGCGGAATTGACTCAACCACCGCGTCGGTCTCGGCCGCACTCAGCCGCAGGGGAACATGACCGTGGCGCACCGTGTCGCCGCGATACACCATTGCCCACTCGTGCAGGCCGAAGCAGTTCAGCTGGGCCGGCCGTTCGCCGGTGGCGCGCAACAGTCGTGCGATGAACGCCACGGTGTCGACTCGCTCACGCAGATAATCCGCGTGCACGCCGACCCGGCCGTCGCGCACCGCGTAGCCGCGCCGTGCGCGGTAGTCGCGCACCGCCTGCGGCCCGGCCAGTGCCACACCGAAGCCGGGATTCCAGTTGCGCAACTGCGCCGGCCGCAGGCTGTAGTAGCTGAACAGGAATTTCGGCACCGGGTCGCCTGCCGCGATCCGGCGCAGCAGCGGGGCCAGAAAGTTCTCCAGGCGCTGCCGGTAGTCCTCGGCCCGGGCTTGCCACTGCCGGGCTTGCAGAACTCGTTCCGCCAGGTCAAACACGGTGCGTCCCGTCGCGGACGGTGCCGACGACGTCCTCGACCATGTCTTCGAGGGTCACCATCGCCACCGCCGTCCCGTCGTCGCCGACCGCCAGCGCCAGATGGCTGTTATGGCGACGCAGCCGCGACAACGCATCGGCCAGCGGCAGCGAGGCGGGGATGCGCGGCAGCGGGCGCACAACGGCGACGTCGACGACAGCGTCCCCCGACCCGGTCGAGGTCTCGCCGAGCAACAGCACATCTTTGATGTGCAGGTAGCCGACGAATTCGCCCTGGTCGACGACCGGGAACCGGGAGTAACCGGTCTGGGAGAAGGCCTTTTCGATCGCCGACACCGTCGGGCCGCGCCCGGTGGCTGCCACCGGTACAGCGCGCATGTCACCGATCGGCAGCGCGACATCGGCGACCACCCGGGTGCGGATCTGCAGGGCGCGGGTCAATCGGGTGTACTCCTCGAGGTCGAGCAGACCCGCCGAGACCGACTCGGCGATCATCTCGCTCAACTCGACGGTGGACACCGTGATCTCCAGCTCATCCTTGGGCTCTACCCGCATGGCGCGCAGGGTGACGTTGGCACACCAGTTGTAGAAGACGATGAACGGCCGGGCCGCGGTCATGTAGACCAGGTAGGGCGGGATCAGCAGCATCGCCGCGGTCTCCGGGCCTGCCAGGGCGATGTTCTTCGGCACCATCTCGCCGAACAGCAGATGCAGCGCCACCACGATCGTCAAGGCAACGACGAACGCCACCGTGTGCAGCAGCGCGTCGGGTATTCCCGCCAGCCGAAACGCGGGCTCGAGCAGGTCGGCGACAGTCGGCTCACCGATGCGGCCGAGCAGGATCGAGCACACCGTGACACCCAACTGCGCCCCGGCCAGCATCCGGGACAGTTGCTCACCGGCCCGGATCACCGTGACCGCGCTTTGCCTGCCCTGTTCGGCCAGCGCCTCGAGCCGGTCGCGTCGCGCCGATATCAGGGCGAACTCGGCGGCGACGAAGAAGGCGTTCGCCGCGATCAGCAGCACGGTGAACGCGACGTTGAACAGATCAGCCATCGCCTGCCCCCAGATGGGTAAGTTCCAGCAGGTCGATACGCCGACCGTCCATCCGCACCACCCGGGCCAGCCAGCGGGGCGGGTGGGCAGAGAGCTCGTCGGGCTCGAACGCGGTCAACTCGACCGTCTCGCCGGCCTCCGGGATGTGGCCGAGTTCCTGCAATACCAGGCCGCCGATGGTCTCGTAGGAGCCCTCCGGTGCGCGGTAGCCGGTGGCGGCGGCCACCTCGTCGATGCGCAGCAGGCCCGACACCTGCCAACCGCCGGCGGAGGCCACCACGTCGGGGGTGGCGTCGTCGTGTTCGTCGCGGACATCACCGACGATCTCCTCGATGAGGTCCTCGAAGGTGACCATGCCGGCGGTGCCGCCGTATTCGTCGACGACCATGGCCACCTGCTGACCGTTTGCCCGGATCTGATCCATCACGGCGTCGCCGTCGAGGGTCGAGGGCACCACCGCGACCGGTTGGGCCACGGCCGTCACCGGGGTGGCTGCGCGATCGGCGACGGCGACCGCGAAAACCTGCTTGACGTGCACGATGCCGACGGTGGCGTCCAGATCGCCGTCGACCACGGGAAACTTGGAGAAACCGGTGTCGATGGCGACCGCGGCCAGATCGGCGACGGTGTCGCCGGCCTGCAGGCTCACGATCTTGGATCGCGGCGTCATCAGCTCGGCGGCGGTCAGGGCGCCGAATCGCAGTGACGCCTCCACCAAAGCAGCGGTGGTGGGGTCGAGGGCACCGCTGCGCGCCGAATTGCGCACCAGCGACGCCAGCTCGCGCGCTGAGCGGGCAGAGGCCGGCCGGTCGGCCGGCTCGATCCCGACTCGGCGCAGGATGCGGTTCGCCGTCCCGTTGGTCAGCCGGATCGCGATCGCGAACAGCCGGGAGAACAGCAGCTGCGGCCCCGCCACGGCGCGGGCGGTCGGCAGCGGTCGCGCCACCGCCAGGTTCTTGGGCACCAACTCGCCGAACACCATGGACAACGACGTGGCGATCACCAGCGCGAGGACCAGCGCAACCCCGCCGGTCGCCCGCTCGGACAGGCCCACGGCCGCCAGCGGCAGCCGTAGCCAGCGGGCCAGCACCGGTTCGGCCAGATAGCCGGTGGCCAGGGTGGTTATCGAGATGCCCAGCTGGGCGCCGGACAGCTGAAAGGACAGCGTGCGGTGGGCCTCTTTGATGTAGGCGTCCCGACGGCCGCCGCGATGGGCGTTGGCCTCCACGACGCTGCGTTCCAGGGTGGTCAGGGAGAACTCGGCGGCCACGAACACCGCGGTGCCCAGGGTCAGGATCGCGAACGCCAGCAGACTGGCCACCGTGACCGCGACGGTCATGGCGACATCCGGCGAGTTGTCCCGGAGCCGTTACGCCAGCTCGCGCCCATGGGTGTCACCAGCCGAACGGTAGCGGATGACCCTCGGCGAATCCCGCAGCTGACTGCACTCCCAGCACCACCCGGTCATGTAACTCGGCCAGGTCGGCCGCCCCGACGTAGGTGCAGGTGCTGCGCAGGCCCGAGGTGATGTGGTCCAGCAGATCTTCGACGCCGCCGCGTTCGGGGTCCACCGCCATCCGCGACGTCGAGATGCCTTCCTCGAACAATGCCTTGCGGGCGCGGTCGAACGCACTGTCAGCGGCGGTGCGCGCGGCCACCGCGCGTTTGGACGCCATTCCGTAGCTTTCCTTGTACGGCCTGCCGTCGCGGTCGAACATCAGATCCCCGGGAGACTCATAGGTCCCGGCGAACCAGGAGCCGATCATCACGTTCGACGCTCCGGCGGCCACCGCCAGCGCGACGTCGCGGGGATGGCGCACCCCGCCGTCGGCCCACACGTGTGCGCCGAGCTCGCGGGCCGCGGCCGCACATTCGACGACTGCGGAGAACTGGGGGCGGCCCACGCCGGTCATCATCCGGGTCGTGCACATGGCGCCGGGCCCGACACCGACTTTGACGATGTCGGCGCCCGCGGCGATCAGGTCCCGGGTGCCCTCGGCCGACACCACGTTGCCGGCCACCAGGGGCACGCCCGGCTTCAGTGCCGCGACCGCGCGGATGGCCTGCACGGCCTTCTCCTGATGCCCGTGGGCGGTGTCGATGACCAGCAGGTCCACGCCGGCCGACAGCAGGGCTGCCGCCCGAGACGTGACGTCGCCGGTGATGCCGACGGCGGCTGCGACTCGTAAGCGCCCGGATCCGTCGGTCGCCGGCGTGTAGATCCCGGCCCGAATCGCGCCGGTGCGGGTCAACACGCCGGCCAGGGTGCCGTCGGGATTGGTCAGCACCGCGACGTCGACGGGCGCGTGCTCCAAAAGTTCGAACACGCCGCGCGCATCGGTGCCCACCGGCGCGCTGATCAGCTCGGCGAGCGCGACATCACGGACCCGGGTGAAGCGATCCACGCCCTCGCAGCACGCCCTGGTGACCAAGCCGGTGGGCCGGCCGTCGACCGCCACCACCGCGACCCCGTGCGCACGTTTGGTGATCAAGGCCATCGCGTCGGAGACCGAGTCGTCGGGGGAGAGCACGACCGGGGTGTCGGCGACCAGGTCGCGACTCTTCACGAAGGCCACGGTGTGGCTCGCGGCGTCGATCGGCAGATCCTGGGGCAGCACCACGATCCCGCCGCGGCGCGCCACCGTCTCGGCCATCCGTCGGCCGGCCACCGCGGTCATGTTGGCAACCACCACGGGGATGGTGGTGCCCGACCCGTCCCGGGTGGACAGGTCGACGTCCAGCCGTGAGTCGACGGCCGAGCGGTTGGGGACGATGAAGACGTCGTTGTAGGTCAGGTCGTGGGTGGGGTCATATCCGCTGACGAATCTCATCGGGCGGCCACCACCGGTCTGTCGGGTTCCGAAGAGCCCATCTATTCGCCTCCACACGTCGTGAGCCGGACTCCGGCATCCGCCGGACAACGCCATTTCGGCCCGGTCAGCCACGGTACCGCCCGCGCGACGGGGGATACCACTTGCCGGGGTCGTTGAGTTACCGAACGAAAAATTGATCTTCCTCACAGCAGGATCGTCGGTTAACATCATGACAACGTTCAGGGGGCCTTGATGATAGTTAGCTGCTCTCGGTGGGAGCCGGCAATAACGGCCCCCGGTGCAGCTTCTTGTGTCCTATCGATCGTCCCCCGAGTTTGTCCTCCGCAGGCGTTCGATGCCGCCGCGGAAAGACGGGAATGTCGCGTCGAGGGCTATCTGCAACGCAAGCTGCACCGGCAGTGGCGCAACCGGGGATCATAGCCGTCTGTTCGGGCTCGAGATCGTCTACAGGGATTCACGCCCCTGCGTCTTATTTGGGTTACAGCACAAGGAATATCGGGCAAACCTGGCTTCTGCTGACGAGCAGATCCGGCCAGCATCGGCGCTCCGGTGCGCCTTGCCGATTCCGGTGCCACAGCGTCCCCATCCCACGGCGGGAACGGTGAGCGAGATGCACGATCTCGCGCAGCTCTGAACGTGGTCGTGGTCGGCTGAGCCAACGCAATCCAGCGGTGCGGATCGCGTGATCATCGGAGTCCTATTTAGCAGTTAGCTCGCGTACCGCTAAATAGCGGTCATGTTCCTGAAATCCAGCCTAGGAATCGTAAATGCCAACCGCCAATATCGCCTAAAAGAGGTGCCCATAATGCAGGCAAGCCACGTTGTGTCCCTCACCGCCGGCGCCGCCCTGCTCGGCGGCATCGCCGTCGCTCCGGTTCCCGCGCCGCCGGCCCCGTCGACCGCGGCCGCATTCGCCATCCAGCTCACAAGCGGTGACGCCCAAGACATCGTCATCGACTTCGTGCGGCACGCAGAAATGATCTCGCCGTACGAAAACATGCTCACCCCCTCCCCGGATCATCCCGGGGCGCCGCTCAGCGAACTCGGACAGCAACAGGCGTCCGACGTCGGGCACCAGCTCTTCAACGAGCTTGGCCAGGTCGCCGGCCTCTTCGCCGGGCAGGGTCTCCGGGTGACGGAAACCGCCGCGCCGTTCGCTGATCTGGTGGGCATGACCCCGCAGTTATTGCCCCAACTCGACGAGGTTGACAGCGGAACCTACGCGCTCGATCCCATTGAAAGCCTCGGCGGCCGCCTGGCCTTTCTGACCGTGGCCGGCTGGACGTTGGGAGCGCCGCTGGGGTTGGCACTACTGCCAGGCCCGGGCTCGCACGACGCGAACGGGATCGTCATGGGTGAAAGATTCGACGACGGTGTTCAAACAATGTATGACCACGCCCTGGCCAACAGCGACGTCATCAGCGACAACGGTCAGGTCACTGATGTCGCGTTCACCAGCACAGCGTCGATCTTCACGTGGGTGATGCAGAACGTCGACAACCCCGACCTGCCGTTCTTCCTGGACCTCATCAAAGAGGCAAACAGTGTCCCGAACGGCCAGACGACCATTTTCCTGCCCAACACCGCCATCGTCGAAGTCGAGGGCAACCCCACCGACGGCTGGACGCTGGTCAGCTGGGACGGGCACGCCATCGCGGAGAATCCGGATCTGCTGAGCGCGCTGTTCGTCGACGTGCGCGACGTGATGCTGCCGGCGCAAGCGGCGCTCTGGCACATCTGGGAAGCCGTCCTCGGCGGTGATCCGGCCACGATCATGACCGCGGTGCAGACCGGCTTCGACGACGTCGGCTCGGCACTGGTCCAGTTCCCGGGTTCGGTATTCACCGACATCATCGATGCCATCGGAAATCTCGGTTAGGAGGTGGCCGCCATGCAGATATCTTCGATCTGTCCGGTTGCCGCCGGTGTCGCCCTCGTAGGAGCCGGTGTCATCGCCGTCGTTCCGGCGGCGCAACCCGGCGGCGCGGTTTCCGGCATTACGCTGGCCGTCGGCGAGACCCAGGACATCGTGATCGACATCGTTCGGCACGGACAACGGATGCCGCCGTTCAACGATGTCATCACTCCTTCGCCGGACCACCCGGGGCCGCAGCTCAGCGATCTCGGCGTGCAGCAGGCGCAGGACGTGGCCAACAAGCTCTACGACCAGCTCGGCGACCAGGTCGCGGGGATCTTCTCCGGACAGGCCATCAGAGACATGGACACCGCAGCGCCGTTCGCCGCCCTCGAACACATGACGACACAGATTCTGCCCGGGCTCAACGAGATCGACAGCGGCATCTACGCCGGTCAGCCGATCGCCAGCCTGGCCGGGTTCCTGTACCAGTTCACGCCCATGCTGTGGACGTTGTTCGGACTGGTGCTGGCGCCCATCCCGGGATCGGTCGAGGACCCCAACGGGGTGGTCATGAATCAGAACTTCACGGGCGCCGTCAACGCGATGTACAGCGCTGCGATGGCCAACCCGGTCGTCAGCGACAACGGCGATATCACCGCGGTGGCCTTCAACAACGAAGCCGACATCGCCGCCTGGGTGGCGCTCAACGTCAAGAACCCCGATATCTCGCTGTTGTTGCCGCTGACGTTGCAGACGATGTTCGCCAACGACGATGGATCGCCGCTGTTGCCCAACACCGGCATTGTGCAGATCGAGGGCAACCCCACCGACGGCTGGACGCTGGTCAGCTGGAACGGGATTGCAGTCCCTGAAGACCCGGGACTGCTGACGAAGCTGATCATGGACGTGCGTGACCTGATCACCACACCGCAGGTTGCTGCGTGGAACTTGTATCAGGCGCTGCTGGGCGGCGACGCGACCACCATCGGTGACGTGCTGCAGACCGGACTGCACGACATCAGCACGACGTTCCTCGGATTCCCCGAGGCGGTGCTCAACGACATCTCCGACGCATTGTCGAATCTCGGGTCGGCCGACGCGGCCGGCTCGGCGTTTGCCGATCTGCTGGCGCTGATCTGAGGTGCAGCGCACAATGACCGCGATGACGAATGCGGCGTGGCGAAGCAGTGTGAGCGACTGGCAAGACGGTGGCCGGTGGGTGTCTACCGACGCGGGCCGGCTGTTTGTGCGATCAAGTGCGGGGGAGGGGCCGACTGTCTTACTGCTGCACGGCTTTCCGTCCTGCTCCTACGATTTCCGATCGGTCGTGGACCGCTTGGCCGGCCGCTCCTGGTTGACGATGGACTTCCTCGGGTTCGGATTGTCGGACAAGCCGCGCTCACATCGCTACAGCCTGTTCGAACAGGCCGACCTGGTGGAGCAGGTGGTGGCATCGAGCGCATCGGGTCCGGTGGTGTTGGCCGCCCACGACATGGGCACCTCGGTGGCCACTGAACTGTTGGCCCGCGATCTCGAAGGCGCTCTGACCTTCGACCTGCAACGTGCGGTGCTGACCAATGGCAGCGTGATCTTGGAGCGGGCCAGTCTGCGGCCGATCCAGAAGGTGCTGCGTGGCCCGTTCGGCGCTGTCGCCGCCCGGCTGACGAATCGGCGCAGCTTTGTTCGCGGCTTCGGTCGACTGTTCAGCCCCCAGCACCCGCTGACCTCCGATGAGGCCGCCGCGCAGTGGGCCCTGCTGACCCACAACGGCGGAAACCGGATCGCGCACCTGCTCTCGGCCTATCTCGACGAACGGGTGCGGTATGCGCACCGTTGGCACGGTGCAGTGCGCGACTGGCCCAAGCCGCTGGGCTTCGTGTGGGGCCTGGATGATCCGGTCGCCACCACTAATGTGCTCGAGGGCCTGCGGCAGTTGCGCCCGGCCGCCGATGTCGTGGAACTGCCCGGGCTGGGCCACTATCCGCAGATCGAGGAACCGCAGGCGTTCACCGACGGCGTGCTGGGGCTGTTGGTTTAGGCCGCTAGACCGGAACTTCGCTGCGGTCGGCGCTCCACAGCGTGTGGAACTTGCCGTCCGAGTCCGTCCGCCCGTAGCTGTGCGCGCCGAAATAGTCGCGCTGGGCCTGGGTCAGCGCAGCCGGCAGCCGCTCGGTCCGCAGGCCGTCGTAGTAGGCCAGGGCCGAGGAGAAACCAGGGGCCGGGATACCCAGGCTCACGGCCGTGGTCACCACCCGGCGCCAGGAGTCGATGGCAGCTTCGACCGCGCTGCGGAAATACGGTGCGGCCAGCAGGCTCACCAGGTCGGCGTCGGTGTCGAAGGCCTCTTTGATGCGGTTGAGGAACTTCGCGCGAATGATGCAGCCGCCCCGCCAGATGGTCGCCAGGTCACCCGGGGTGACATTCCAGCCGTACTCGGCGCTGCCGGCCTGAATCTGGTTGAAGCCCTGCGCATACGCGACGATCTTGGAGGCATACAGCGCCTGGCGAACGTCCTCGGTGAACTGTGCCGTGTCCGCGGGGCGTTCGCCGAGGTTTCCGGCGGCCAGGCCTACCGCGGCGCGACGCTGCGGGACCGAGCCCGACAGCGCCCGGGCGAAGACCGCCTCGGCGATGCCGGTAACCGGAACCCCCAGGTCCAGAGCGGACTTGACGGTCCAGCGGCCGGTGCCCTTCTGCTCGGCTTCGTCGACGATGACGTCGACCAGCGGCTGGCCGGTCTTGGCATCGACCTGTCGCAGCACCTCAGCGGTGATCTCGACCAGGTAGCTGTCCAGCTCGCCGGCGTTCCACTCGGTGAACACTTCGGCGATCTGCGGTGCGGTCAGGCCCAGCCCGTCGCGCAGCAGCTGGTAGGCCTCACCGATCAGCTGCATGTCGGAGTACTCGATGCCGTTGTGCACCATCTTCACGAAGTGCCCCGCGCCGTCCGGACCGATGTGGGTGCAGCACGGCACCCCGTCGACGTGGGCGGAGATCTCCTCGAGTAGTGGCCCCAGCGACTCGTAGGACTTCTTGGGGCCGCCCGGCATGATCGAGGGCCCGTTGAGGGCGCCTTCCTCGCCGCCGGAGATCCCGGCCCCGACGAAGTGCAGGCCACGGGCGGCCATCGCCTTCTCCCGGCGGATGGTGTCGGTGTAGAGCGCGTTGCCGCCGTCGATGATGATGTCACCGGGTTCCATCGCGTCGGCGAGTTCGTTGATGACGGCGTCGGTCGGGTCACCGGCCTTGACCATGATCAGCACTCGGCGCGGCTTCTCAAGGGCGGCAAGGAATTCCGGAATCGTCTCGCTGCGCACGAAGTTGCCTTCGGAGCCGTAGGCGTCGAGCAGTGCGTCGGTTTTGGCGACCGACCGGTTGTGCAACGCCACGGTGTAGCCGTGGCGGGCGAAGTTGCGCGCGATGTTGGATCCCATGACTGCCAGTCCGGTCACGCCGATCTGGGCGGTGCCAACAACGTCCGACGCGCTCATGTATTCGCCTCTCGGTGGTAGGTGATTCGATGCCCGGCACGCCGGACGGCGCAGGTTACCCCGCGATCAGTCGGTGCAACTCGGTGAGCCACGGTACCGCCAGCGCCACCGTGGGCACCGTCAGGACCCCGGCCGCGGCCGAATAGGCGGCAGCGGCCAGCGCCGGGCTGTTGCCCTGTCCCGACAACCGTTGCACGCGCAGCACCGTGTTGGTGCCGCCGGCTGCCAGCGCACCGGCGGGCACTTTGGTTGAGGCACAGGTCACCAGAGCGCGAGCCAGGGGTGGAGCACCGGCCACCCGAACGGCCGCGTCGTCGGCGAGCAGTTCTATCAACAGCCGTACCGCGTCGAGGGCGCTGGCGCTCCGCACGAACCAGGGGAACGCGGTGTGCACGGCCGAGAACGCTTCGAGTACCAGGTCGTGCCGCGCACGCAGATGGGCCCGCTCATGACAGAGCAGCGCGGCCAACTCGGTGTCACCGAGCGCGTCCAGCGTGCCGGAACTGACCACCACCCGGCTCCGCACGCCCGGCAGGCAGTAGGCGAGTGGCTGCACCACCTGCAGAATCCGCAGTCCACTGGTGCGCACGGCGGGCGGACGGTCGGTGACACTGACCAGGTCGACGAGCATGCGGTGGTGGGCCCGACGCTGCCGGGTACGGATCGCGACCCGCAACACCGTCCACGTGAGGCGCATCCCGACCATGAGGGTCAACACGAAGACCGCGACGTAGAAGGTCCACAGCGGCCAACCCAAACGATCCAGGGAGCCGAGGATGGTCGAGGTGGGGCGGCCGTCCGGGCCGGGCATCAGCAGGCGGCTCGCGGTGGCGAGGCCCGCGCTGAACGCGGACAGCACCGCGGCAATGGCGATGGCCTGCCAGAGCACCAACGCGGCCCGCGGAGCGCGAAGCGGCCAGTCAGCGCGCGCCAGCAGGGCAGGTACCGGCCCTACGAGCAACAGCGCGACGATGGAAAAGGCCAGCGCGGACACGCTGTAAGTCTCCCTCAGGACGCAGGTCGGCCGCTACCTGGGAGGCGGATGCGATGTTTGGCCTCCAGTTCGTCCAGCGCACGCCGCAACGCGTCGGCCTCGTCGACGCCGACGCGTTCGACGAAATGCACCAGCGCAGCGCGGCGGTCGCCCGAGTCGGCGGCCTGGTCGAGTGCCTCCACCATCAGCCCGGCAACCAATTCGTCGCGGCCCCGGACCGGTGTGTAGCGGTGTGCACGGTCATCGCGAATCTGCGACACCAGGTTCTTCTTGGCCAGTCGCTGCAGGACCGTCATCACGGTCGTGTATGCCAGGTCGCGCTGCGCTGACAGCGCCTCGTGGACCTCGCGCACCGTCTGAGATTCCGGAGATGACCACAGGTGGTCCATCACCGCTCGCTCCAAGTCCCCTAAATGGGTCTGCTTCGCCATGTCTGTTATCAACTCCCCGGGCAACGGAGCAAGCCTACCCTCAATTACTACCGGGCGTCGTATCAGAAGCTGAGCGTCTGCTGCGACCCCGGTGTGACGGGAGCGGATCGTCCGCGCGGGCATCGTGTAGAACCATCACATGGCAGCCACCGGGTTTCCGTCCGACTTCTCCTCGCCCTTCGACTCCGAGATCGGCCTGGTCTACACCGACGTCGGCCCGGACGGAGCGCACGCCACATTGGAGCTTCAGCCCAAACTCTGCCAGCCGGCGGGCATCGTGCACGGCGGCGTGTACTGCTCGATCATCGAAAGTGTGGCCAGCGTTTCGGCGCACGCCTGGCTCAACCGCGACGGTGGCGACCCGGCCGGCACCGTCGTCGGGGTCAACAACAACACCGACTTCCTAAGGGCGGTCTCGTCGGGAACCGTCTATGCCGCGTCCACCCCGATTCACCGCGGCCGGCGCCAGCAGCTGTGGTTGGTGACGATCACCGGTGCCGACGAGCGGGTGCTCGCCCGCGGCCAGGTGCGGTTGCAGAACCTGTCGGAGTAGACGGTCAATACGGGGCAGGCGCCGCTGGGTCAACGGCGCCGGCCGCGCCGCTAGCTGACCGCGCGCTCGGCCCCGCGTTGCGCCTCGGCCGCCAGCACTTCGAGCTGCTCCAGGCGTGTTCTGGCGAAAGCCTGCTGCTCGGTGATGGTGAGCTGGCCGCGCCGGGTGCTCAGGAAGGTCACGTTCCACGACAGCAGCGTGCTGATCTTGTTCTTGAACCCGACCAGGTAGATCAGGTGCAGCCCCAGCCAGGCCAGCCAGGCCAGGAAACCGCTGAACTCCAGCGGCCCGATCTTGGTGACCGCGGAGAACCGGGACACGGTGGCCATCGAGCCCTTGTCCAGGTACTGGAAGGGCTCCCGGTCGGCCGGGTCGGCGCCGCCCAGCTCAGCCTTGATGGTGCTGGCGGCGTGCTTGGCGCCCTGGATGGCGCCCTGCGCCATCCCTGGGACACCGTCGACGGCCGCCATGTCGCCGACGACGAAGACGTTCGGGTGCCCCGGCACGGACAGATCCGGCAACACCTTGACCCGCCCGGCGCGGTCGAGCTCGACGTCAGACTGCTCCGCGAGATCGCGGCCCAGCGGGCTGGCCGACACACCGGCGGACCACACCTTGCACTGGGATTCGATCCGCCGGATCTTGCCGTCGGCATCCTTGACGGTCAGTCCGTTGCGGTCGACGTCGGTGACCATGGCGCCGAGCTGGATCTCCACACCCATCTTCTGCAGCCGCTCGGCGGCCCGTCGGCCCAGCTTCTCGCCCATCGGCGGCAGCACGGCCGGAGCGGCGTCAAGCAGGATCACCCGCGCCCTGGTCGAGTCGATGTTGCGGAACGCACCCTTGAGTGTGTAGTTGGCCAATTCGGCGATCTGCCCGGCCATTTCGACGCCGGTGGGGCCCGCGCCGACCACGGTGAAGGTCAGCAACTTCTCCCGCCGGGCTTCATCTCGGGACCGCTCGGCTTGTTCGAAGGCGCTCAGGATGCGGCCCCGCAACTCCAGCGCGTCGTCGATGGTCTTCATGCCCGGCGCGAACTCGGCGAACTGGTCGTTGCCGAAATAGGACTGCCCCGCGCCGGCCGCGATGATCAGGCTGTCGAACGGGGTGTCGTAGGTGTGGCCGAGCACCTCGGAGGTGACGAACTTGCCGGCCAGGTCGATGCGGGTGACATCGCCGAGCAGCACCTGCGCGTTGCGCTGCTTGCGCAGGACAACGCGGGTGGACGGCGCGATCTCACCCTCGGACAGGATGCCCGTCGCAACCTGGTACAGCAGGGGCTGGAACAGGTGGTGAGTGGTGCGGGCGATCAACTTGACGTCGACGTCGGCGCGCTTGAGCTTCTTCGCCGCGGTCAACCCACCGAATCCCGAGCCGATGATGACGACCTGGTGGCGTCGGCTCTGCTGCGCAGTGACTTCAGGCTGGGCGCTCATGGGAATCCGGTTGCTCCTCGACGGTGACTGCGTTCCCCCAATACGCTAGTCGACCTAAAAGGCGGTCACCGCATCCAGTGGTTGTGGGATTAGCCACTCCCGTCACAGTCAGGCAAAGCAGGCCAGCGCCCCGTGGCCGACGTGCAGCGTCTGACCGGTGATGTGCCGGGCAGCCGGCGAGGTCAAAAATACCGCGAGACGGGCGATTTCAGCGGCCCCGGTGGGCGGCACACGGGTCAGTCCGTCGTAGCCCGGCCGGGCGCCTTCGCCGGCGGCCACCACGTTGACGGTGATTCCGCGGGTGCCGAACGTAGCGGCCTGGCCGGCGGTCCAGTTCGACAATGCGGCCTTGACCGCGGCGTCGGCACCGCCGTCGCGGGGGTTTTCCGGCAGCACCGAGATGATCGAGCCGCCAGAGCGCAGGTGGTCGCCGATGGTACCGACGGTCAGCACCGCCGAGAGCACTGTGGCGTCGAGCGCGCTGCGCCAGGCGCTGGCCTGGTCGGCCAGCGAATAGCCGCGCGGGTCGCCGCCCTGCCAGCGTGGTGCCGGGACGTTGACGATGGTGTCGAGGTGGTGCGGAAACAACCCGCGGGCAGCCAGCATGCTTGCCGGGTCGGTGTTGTCGCAGACGACCGCATTGGCGTCGAGTTCTTTGGCGGCGACCTCGAGCTCGGGGCCGCGCAAACCGGCGAGCGTCACCTTGTGGCCAGCCTCGCTGAAACCCTCGGCAACGGTGCGACCCAATTCGGTGTCACCACCGGTGACCAGCACATCCATCGGTAGGTCCTCCTTGTGTTCCGAGCTATGTTACTGGACGGTAGCCGGTTTGCGGGGATGGGGCGGAACTCGGCACAGACACGATCCGGCCACAGTCCGGGGTGCACCGGGATCGACCCGCCGCGCGCCGCTTCGCGCCGCTTGCGATCGCCGCTGTGTTGACGGCGGCGACCCGCCGCGCGTCGCTTCGCGCCGCTTGCGATCGCCGCTGTGTTGACGGCGGCGACCCGCCGCGCGCCGCTTCGCGCCGCTTGCGATCGCCGCTGTGTTGA
>NZ_JRMM01000103.1:0-16097 GCF_000972905.1 Mycobacterium sp. UM_Kg27 | reverse complement strand
GTATAAGAGACAGGGCCGAGCAGGTGGCGCAGTGGGAAGAGCGGAAAACGCTGGAGAAGAGTTCCAGGAACTCGATCATGGACGACCTGTCGACCGCGCAGCCGGCCTTGGCGTTGGCCCAGAAAGTGCTGCAACGGCTGGTCCGCGCCGGCGTGCCCGCCGACCTGATCCCCGAGACGGTCACCACCGTGACCGTCGCGGCTGGCGTCGACGCCGAAAACAATTTGCGGACAGCGGTTTTGGAACTCATGGATACCGTTCGTGCCGTCGAGAAGACGATCATCGGCGAGCCCACCGAAGAGCTGTGGCGAGCCCACTGGCCGCAGCCCTAGCCTCCCGCTCGGCCGGCCGGTCTCCTCATCCGTCACTTTGGTCGCGACTCCCGAGGGTATGCAGATGTGCCCGCCTGTGAGCGACAACCCGGTATTTCCGCAGGTGGCTGTGCGTTCCGGTATTCACGAACGTCACTGTCACCTCAAAATCCCCCAGTGTCACGCTTTTGCCGCGGGCTGAGGGGTGCCCGCGTCGTAGCGACAATGGCGATGACGGTGTGCGTGGGAGCCCTGATTGTCGCTGTTAGGTGGGCACCCCGCCCCTCAGCGACAATCCGCGGGCGGATGGGATACGCGGGGAATCTGGTGCAGATGGGGCGTGAGTCAAAGTGCCTTTCCGGCGCCCACCTGGGCTTTTGTATGAGCTGTCGCTCACAGGCGGGCACATCTCCATACCCTCGGCAGCCGATACAGGTGAGGCGGATGGGGCTCCAACCGTCAAGGCTCGACCGACTGGGTTAGCGCTGCGAGTCAGAGACCTCGCCCCAACTGCCCGGCAGCATCGGGATCCGCGGCTCGGTGTCGAGACCCTCGCCGCTGAGCACAGCGATCCCGGAAGCCTGACGGCTGGTCCCGGTCGCGGTGCCGGCGAAGCCCAGCGGTCCGGCACCGGAATCCGAGGCGCTTGCCGTGCCGGCGGGTCCCTCCCACTCCGGCGTCACGCCGATGTTCATATCCATGTACTCGTCGCCGAACCCGCGCTGCTTGGCGCGCTGCCGCTGCCGGCGCTTGGCGGCCAGAGCCTGCGCGGTGGCTTCACCGGGGGCGCCCTGGCTCTCGGACGCCTCTTCGTCGGCACTGCGGGAACGTCGCGCACCGCTGGAGCTCCGCGCCGACGAGGAGACGCTGCTCACCAGGTACAGGCAGGAGGTGGGCCCGAATCCGACGCCCGGTCCGCCGCCCGCCGCGCCGCCGGCCGGCATGCCGGCACTCGCGGTGGCAGGAGCGGTCGGGCCGGCTGAGGAGATCGGGTCCGCGCAGGCGCACGCCTCGGCTCCCGCGGGCACCGGGGCACCCGCGGCGACCGGGGCGCCGACGCTGCCTCCCACCGGCATCGGCGGGGTCGGCTCGACGGTCTGGTCGAGCCCGACCGCACCGAGCGCACCCAGCGCACCGAGCCCGGCGGCCGCGGCGAGGGCGGGCGCTGCGGCCATCACGATCGGGATCGCCATCTGGACGGCGATCTGGCCCATCGGCCACAACAGCGTCAGGGTGTGGAAGGTGGTCCAGCCCAGCGCCCCGGCCAGGATCGGGGTCATGCCCGGGATCTGTAGCAGCATCTGGGTGACCGAGCTGGCAAACGGAAACGCCTCGATCGGATATCCGTCCACGCCCAGCAGCGACCACAGCCACCTGGCGATCGGGTCGGCGAAGCCCATGTTGTACTGCCTGAGCAGGTCGGCGATCTGTTGTTCCCAGCTGGGGGCGGCAGCGGCCTCGGCGGCCCCCGGGGCCACGATCGGCGGCGCCGGCGTCGCTACCGGAACCGAGGCCAGCGCCGCTCCCGCGACGCCCTGGTAGACGGTCATCATCTCCGCGGCCTGCACCCACATCCGGGCGTAGTCGGCTTCGTTCAGTGCGATCGGGACGGTGTTGATGCCAAAGAAGTTCGTCGCCACCAGCGTGGCGTGCACCGCGTGATTGGTGGCCAGCTCAGCCAGGGTGGGCATGCCGGCCAGTGCGGCGGTGTAGGCCGCGGCCGCCGTCTGGTGCAGGCCGGCCGCGGCGGTGCTCTTGGCGGCGCTCTCGGCCAGCCAGCTCAGATACGGGGCGTGCGCGGCCGCGTACTGCTGGGCGCTGGGGCCCTGCCAGGCGCCCTGCACTCCGGCCAGTACCGCGTCGAGTTCGGCGGCCACTTCGGCGTATTCCGCGCTCATCGCCGAGTACGCTGACGCGGATTCCAGTAGCGGACCAGGTCCGGGCCCGGCGCTCAGCAGCGCCGAGTGCACCTCCGGCGGCGAAGCCAGCCAGACCGGTGCGGTCATCGAACACCTCTTCCCCACGCTTGGTGATCTTCACATCGTCAATCAGTAGTCGCGTTGTGGGTCGATTTGGTTCCCTGGGGATGCCCCTTTGTTTCCACGCGCCGGATGAGCGACTATGGCGGCATGCGGTGCGAGGTGGTGCGGGAGACCCTGTCGTCGCTGCTCGACGGCGAGCAGCAGGAGCTGCCGGCGCAGCAGGTTGATGCGCACTTGGCATCATGCCGCGGCTGCCGGCGCTGGCTGGTCGGCGCGGCTGCCCAGGCCCGCCGGCTCACTGACATCAACAGCGAGGGTGGCGCCGGGCACGGCCCTGACCTGGCCGCCCAGATCCTGGCGGCGGCCGGGGTGACATCGATCACCACCGAGAACTCCGGCGACAGCGTCTGGTCGCGGTGGGGTTTCCGGCGTCCGGCGCTGATCGCCGTCGGGGTGCTCCAGGTGGCGCTGGCGGGTATCCAGATCGCCGGTGTGGACTTCGGCATGGTTTCGGCGCACGGCCACGGGCACGGCGCGGCCACCGGGGCGCATTTGCTGCACGAGTCCACCGCCTGGTTGTTGGCGCTGGGCGGGGCGATGATCGCCGCCGGTATCTGGCCGTCCGTGGCGGCCGGGGTCGCCGCGATCGCGGGAGTTTATGCCCTGGCATTGGGCGGTTATGTGGCGGTCGACGCCTACCACGGTCAGGTGACGGCAGCTCGGATCGCCAGCCACCTGCCGGTGCTGATCGGCTTGGTGTTCGCTTTGCTGGTGGCGCGTCAGCGGATGGGCGGGGCAGGCCCGCGCCCGGCCCGATGGGGCGCGGACGGCGCGGCTGAAGGGGCAGCCCCGGCGGCGGGCGCCGGTCGCGGCCGGCGGCGCCATCTGCGGTCGGTCAACCACTCGGACAGCTCTACGACCATGCGTCGTAATGGCTCTGCGACCCCGGGTCTAAGGTGGGTGTTCATGGCGGGAGCTGAGCGGGTCCAAGGCGATCCCGACGATGTTGTCACGGCCCTCGCCGTTGCCGCCGCCGCCGGCGATGCCCGCGCGCTGGAGGCTTTCATCAAAGCCACTCAGCACGATGTCTGGCGCTTCGTCGCCTACCTCTTCGACGGTGTCAGTGCGGACGACCTGACTCAGGAGACGTTCCTGCGGGCGATCGGCGCGATCCCGCGGTTCGCCGGCCGTTCCAGTGCGCGGACCTGGCTGTTGGCCATCGCTCGGCGGGTGGTGGCCGACCACATTCGCTACCTCAAGGCGCGCCCGCGCGCCGCGCCGGGTGCTGACCCCGAACTGCTGCTGGAGCGCGACCGGCCGACCCGCGGTTTCGAGGATGTCGTCGAGGTGACCGAGTTGATCGCCGACCTGTCGACCGATCAGCGCGAGGCGCTGCTGCTCACCCAACTGTTCGGGCTGTCCTATTCCGACGCCGCCGCGGTCTGTGGTTGCCCGGTGGGCACCATCCGGTCCCGGGTGGCGCGCGCCCGTGACGCGTTGCTGGCCGATCCTGACCGCAGTGAGCTGACCGGTTAGCAGACGGTTCAGCGACGCGGGTACCGCCGCATAGACCGGCCGGGTTCGCGCTGGCAGAGCCTTTTTTGCGGCGAGCGCGGCCGGAGCGGGCGGTCGGCATGCTCGCTGATGGCCTAGTCATGGAACGATGGACGCAAAACCATAGCTTCGAGGTTGGGGAGAGCGGTGTCGGCGCTACGTTGGCTGCGGACGGCCGCCGTCGTCGGCGCGACGGCCGTACTGCTGGCATCCAGTTGCAGCTGGCAGCTCGGTAATCCCATCCCGCAGGGCGTGCCACCGCCCCCCGGAGACCCGGTCCCGCCGGTCAGTACCGACGTCGCCTCGGGCCGGCCCGCCGACCAGCTCTATCAATGGGCCGCGGAGCGTGCCCCGATGCTCAGCATCCCGATCACCGCACTGGAGGCCTACGCCTACGCCGCGCGGGTCGCGGAGGTGGAGAACCCCAACTGTCATCTGGGCTGGACCACACTGGCTGGCATCGGCCAGATCGAGAGTCATCACGGCCACTACAACAACGCCACGGTGGCACGTAACGGAGACGTGCGGCCCAAGATCCGCGGAGTCCGGCTCGACGGCTCCGGAGGCAATCTCCACATCGTCGAAGAAGTCCAACCGGACATGGCCGACGACGACGGGGTGGTCCGTGCGATGGGCCCGATGCAGTTCATTCCGGAGACCTGGCGGCTCTACGGCGTTGACGCCAACAATGATGGCATCGTCAGCCCCGACAACATCGACGACGCAGCCCTTTCAGCCGCCGGCTATCTGTGCTGGCGCGGTAAGGATCTGGCCACCCCCAAGGGCTGGATGACGGCGTTGATGGCCTACAACGAGTCGGAGATCTACGCCCGCGCTGTCCGGGATTGGGCCGCCGCGTACGCGGCCGGTCGCCCGCTGTGAGGTCTCTGGTACGGGATAGGCTCCCAGCAGGCCTCCGATAGAACACGACGGCCAGCCCCACCCACGCTCAAGGAGAAGTCAGTGCCCATCATCCAGCAGGTCGGCGCCAGCGAGATTCTCGATTCCCGCGGCAACCCCACGGTCGAGGTCGAGGTCGCGCTGGAAGATGGCACGTTCGCCCGGGCCGCGGTGCCCTCCGGCGCATCCACCGGCGAGCACGAGGCCGTGGAACTCCGCGACGGTGGCGCCCGCTACGGCGGCAAGGGCGTGCAGAAGGCGGTCGCCGCGGTACTGGACCAGATCGCGCCGGCGGTCATCGGAATCAGCGCCGACGACCAGCGGCTGGTGGACCAGGCGCTGGTGGATCTCGACGGCACCCCGGACAAGTCCCGGCTGGGCGCCAACGCCATGCTCGGCGTCTCGCTGGCGGTGGCCAAGGCGGCCGCCGACTCCGCGGCGCTCCCGCTGTACCGCTACCTGGGTGGCCCCAACGCCCACATCCTGCCGGTGCCGATGATGAACATCCTCAACGGCGGCGCCCACGCCGACACCGGCGTCGACGTCCAGGAATTCATGGTCGCCCCGATCGGCGCCCCCAACTTCGCCGAGGCGCTGCGCTGGGGCACCGAGGTCTACCACTCGCTCAAGGCGGTGCTGAAGAAGCAGGGTCTGTCCACCGGGCTCGGTGACGAGGGTGGTTTTGCCCCCGACGTCGCCGGCACCACCGCCGCGCTCGATCTGATCAGCACCGCGATCGAGGCCACCGGCCTGAAGCTGGGCACCGACGTCGCGCTGGCGCTGGACGTCGCGGCCACCGAGTTCTACACCGAGGGCAGCGGCTACGCCTTCGAGAAGCAGAACCGCACCGCGGCCCAGCTGGCCGAGTTCTACGCCAAGCTGCTCGACAGCTACCCGCTGGTGTCCATCGAAGACCCGCTGTCCGAGGACGACTGGGACGGCTGGGTGTCGTTGACCTCGGCTATCGGGGACCGGGTGCAGCTCGTCGGCGACGACCTGTTCGTCACCAACCCCGAACGGCTCGAGGAGGGCATCGAGCGGGGCGCGGCGAACGCACTGCTGGTCAAGGTCAACCAGATCGGCACGCTGACCGAGACCCTGGATGCGGTCACCCTGGCCCACCACAGCGGTTACCGCACCATGATGAGTCACCGCAGCGGCGAGACCGAGGACACCACCATCGCCGACTTGGCGGTGGCCGTCAGCAGCGGTCAGATCAAGACCGGTGCCCCGGCCCGCAGCGAGCGGGTGGCCAAGTACAACCAGCTGCTGCGGATCGAGGAGGAACTCGGCGACGCCGCGCGTTACGCCGGCGAGCTGGCCTTCCCCCGCTACGCGCCGGAGAGCAAGTAGCCGCCAGGGGCCGCTGCCATGTCCGATCCGAAACGTCCTGACGCCAAGCGGCGTGCCGCGACGTCGCGGCCGGGACGCGGCGGGGAGAACGGACGGGCGCACCCGCGCCGGACGCCGCCGGTGCGCCGGGGACCTGGCGCCCCGCGGACCCCACCGCCGTCACCGGCCGGTGCGGTCAAACGAGCCATTGCGGCGGCGGCCGAGCAGAGTTCGGAGCTGCGGGTCGGCTTCACCGCCCGGCGGGCGGTGATCCTGGCCGCCGTGATGTGTGTGCTCACCCTGACCGTCGCCGGGCCGGTCCGTACGTTCTTCGCCCAGCACGCGGAGATGAAACAGCAGTCCCAATTGGAGAACACCCTGCACCGCCAGATCACCGACCTGCAGCAACAGAAGGCCAACTTGGACGACCCCGCGCACATCCGCGCGCAGGCCCGCCAGCGGCTCGGCTTTGTCATGCCAGGCGAGATCCCGTACCAGGTCCAGCTGCCCGCGCCGGCCGAGGTGCCGGGCGAGCCGGGGGCCGAGCCCCTGGACGCGCCCACCGGCGATCCCTGGTACACCTCACTGTGGCACACCATCGCCGACGCGCCGCACCCTCCGCCTGCTGCGCCCCCGGGCGCTCCCGGGCTTCCGGTTCCGCCCGCACCGGTGGTGCCCGTTGGTTGATCCCGCCGACCTGGATGCGGTGGGCCGGCAGCTGGGCCGTGAGCCGCGCGGCGTCCTGGAGATCTCCTATCGGTGCCCCAACGGTGAACCTGCCGTGGTCAAGACGGCCCCGAAACTGCCGGACGGTACACCGTTTCCCACGCTGTACTACCTGACGCATCCGGCGCTGACCGCCGCGGCCAGCCGGCTGGAATCGTCGGGTCTGATGGCCGACATGACCGAGCGGCTGCAGCACGATCCCGAGCTCGCGGCCGGCTATCGGGCCGCTCACGAGGCCTATCTCGCTGAGCGTGATGCGATCGAAACGTTGGGAACCACCTTCACCGGCGGGGGCATGCCCGAGCGGGTGAAATGCCTGCACGTGCTGATGGCCCATTCCCTGGCCAAGGGCCGCGGCGTCAACCCTTTCGGTGACGAGGCGCTCGCCATCCTGGCCGCCGAGCCGGCGATGGCCGGGATTCTGGCACCGGGGGACTGGCTGTGACGCGCCTGGCGGGAATCGACTGCGGCACCAACTCGATTCGGCTGTTGATCGCGGAGCCAGTTGACGGCCGGCTGCGCGATGTTCATCGAGAGATGCGCATCGTCCGGTTGGGCGAGGGCGTCGACGCGACCGGACGGTTCGCCCCCGAGGCGCTGGAACGCACCCGTGCGGCGTTGGAGGACTACGCCGAGTTGTTGGCGGCACACGGTGTTTCACGGGTGCGGATGGTCGCGACCTCAGCCACCCGGGACGCGGCCAACCGCGACGTGTTCTTCGACATGACGGCGCAGGTGCTGGGACGCGCCGTTCCGGGGGCGGTCGCCGAGGTCATCACCGGCCAGGAGGAAGCCGAGCTGTCCTTCCGCGGCGCGGTGGGTGAATTGGACAGTGCCGACGGGCCATTCGTGGTCGTCGACCTCGGCGGTGGTTCCACCGAGGTGGTGCTGGGCGATCCGGACAACGGGGTGACGGCGAGCTTTTCGGCCAACGTCGGCTGCGTCCGGCTGACGGAGCGTTGCCTGCACTCCGACCCGCCTACCGCCGAAGAAGTCGCCGCCGCTGCCGCGGTGGCCCGGGAGCTACTCGGGGAGGCGGTGCGGACGGTGCCGGTGCAGCAGGCCCGAACCTGGGTGGGGGTGGCGGGCACCATGACCACGCTGTCGGCTCTTGCGCACGGAATGGGCGAATACGACTCGGCCGCAATCCATCTGTCCCGAGTCGGCTTCGAGGATCTGACGGCGGTCTGCGATCAGCTGATCGGCATGAGCCGCGCCGAGCGGGCCGCCCTGGGCCCGATGCACCCCGGCCGCGTCGATGTTATCGGCGGTGGCGCGATCGTGGTCCAGGAACTGGCCCGCATCTTGGCGCAGCGCGCCGGAATCACGGAGTTGGTGGTCAGCGAGCACGACATCCTGGATGGCATCGTGCTGTCGATCGCCTAACGATCCGCCTGTCGGCCGTAAAGGCGTAAAGGTCGCCTCCTTGAGCGTTAAGAAAGCGTCAACGATCTCCGTTGTGCCTGGTCGCCGGGTCTAGCTTCAGGTCAGACCCGGTCGGGTTCTCGAGAACGGAGAACACGTGGCTGTCGTGGCCTACCTACTGTTGACGGCGCTGATCTTCGTCCTGCTGGGCGGGACGCTGAAGTTGGTTGAGCGACTGTGAACCTCGCCAATTCCGTTGGGCTGACGCTGGCTGTCGCGGTGGTGGCGCTGCTGGTGGCTGCACTGCTGTTCCCGGAACGGTTCTAGTTGAGTACGACAGCCGCGGGGGTGTGGTTCCTGGCGTCGTTGGCGGTGGCGCTGGTAGCGGTGCACGTACCGTTGGGCGACTACATGTATCGGGTCTACACCCGCGAAACGCACTCCCGCAGCGAGCGATTCGTCTACCGGTCGATAGGGATCAATCCGGAGTCCGAACAGACTTGGGCCGGTTATGCGCGCAGCGTGCTGGCGTTCTCCGCCGTGTGCGTGGTGTTCCTGTTCGTTCTGCAGCTCATCCAGGGAAAGCTTCCCCTGCATCTGCATGATCCGGCGACCTCGATGACACCTGGGTTGGCGTGGAACACCGCGGTCAGTTTTGTCACCAATACCAACTGGCAGGCCTATGCCGGGGAGTCGACGCAGGGGCATTTGGTGCAGATGGCCGGCCTGACGGTGCAGAACTTTGTCTCCGCCGCGGTCGGCATGGCGGTCGCCGTCGCGTTCGTCCGCGGGTTCGTTGGTCGGCGCACCGCAGTGCTGGGCTCATTCTGGGTTGATCTGGTTCGCGGCACCCTGCGTATCTTGTTGCCGATCTCGGTCGTCGGCGCGACGGTATTGATGGTCGGCGGGGTGGTCCAGAACTTTCACCTCAACGACCAGACAATCACGACCCTGACAGGTGCACCGCAGACCCTTCCAGGCGGTCCGGTGGCCAGCCAGGAGGTGATCAAGCTACTCGGCACCAACGGGGGCGGCTTCTACAACGCCAACTCTGCGCATCCGTTCGAGAACCCGACCGCGTGGACCAACTGGGTCGAGATCTTCCTGCTGGTGGTCATAGCCTTCTCGCTGCCCCGCACTTTCGGCCGAATGGTGGGCAACACCAAGCAAGGCCACGCGATCGCCGCCGTCATGGCCGTGATCGCCCTCATCAGCGTCAGCCTGCTCAGCTGGTCGCAGCTGGCACATCATGGCACCGTCCCGACCGCCGTGGGGGCGGCGACGGAGGGGATCGAGCAGCGGCTTGGCGTGGCTGACTCGGCGGTCTTCGCCGCGGCGACCACGCTGACCTCCACCGGCGCAGTGGATTCCACGCACGACTCCTATACCAGTCTGGGCGGTCTACTGACGATGGTCGACATGCAGCTTGGGGAGGTCGCCCACGGCGGTGTCGGAGCAGGTCTTTACGGCATCTTGATCCTTGCGGTGATCACGGTGTTCGTAGCCGGGTTGATGGTCGGGCGGACCCCGGAATACCTGGGCAAGAAGATCAGTCCACGTGAGATCAAGCTGGCCGCAAGTTATTTCTTGGTAACCCCGGTAATTGTGCTGTGCGGAACGGCGATCTCGATTGCGTTGCCTGGCCTGCGCTCGGCAATGGCCAACACTGGACCGCACGGACTCTCCGAAGTGCTCTACGCGTTCACCTCCGCGGCGAACAACAACGGTTCCGCGTTCGCGGGATTGGCAGCCGACGGGACGTGGTACGAGACCGCGCTCGGGATCGCGATGCTTTTCGGCAGGTTCCTGCCGATGATCTTGGTGCTTGCGCTGGCCGGGGCGTTCGCCGCGCAGGGGCAGACTCCGGAGTCCATCGGCACGCTGCCCACCCACAAGCCCCAATTCGTCGGCATGGTCGTCGGGGTGACGCTCATTCTGGTCGCCCTCACCTTTCTGCCAGCACTGGCTTTGGGGCCACTCGCTGAGGGGCTGCACTGAAATGCGCTCGGCCACAACTGTCTCACCGGCGCCGCCGCTCACCGGTCACCGACGGGTGTCGGGCGGGCTGCTGGATCCCGCCATGCTGCTGGCGTCACTGCCCGTGGCGTTGCGCAAGCTCGATCCCCGTACCCTGTGGCGTAACCCGGTGATGCTGATCGTCGAGGTCGGCGCGGTGTGGTCCTCGGTGCTGGCCATCGGCGAACCGACTTGGTTCGGCTGGCTGATCGTGTGCTGGCTGTGGCTGACCGTGGTCATTGCCAATCTGGCCGAGGCGGTCGCCGAAGGTCGCGGGAAGGCGCAGGCCGACGCACTGCGAAAGTCCAAGTCCGACAACGTCGCACGTCGGCTGTGCGGCTGGACGCCCAACACGCCCGGTATCGAAGAGCCGGTCGCGGCGCCGCTGCTGCAACGGGGCGAGGTCGTCGTCGTCGAAGCGGGGCAGATCATCCCTGGCGATGGCGACGTGGTGGAAGGCATCGCATCGGTGGACGAATCGGCGATCACCGGCGAATCGGCCCCGGTGATCCGCGAATCCGGTGGCGACCGTTCCGCGGTCACCGGCGGGACGCTGGTGTTGTCGGACCGGATCGTGGTCCGGATCACCCAAAAACCAGGGCAGAGCTTTGTCGACCGAATGATCGCCCTGGTCGAGGGCGCCAACCGGCAGAAGACCCCGAACGAGATCGCACTGAACATCCTGCTGGCCGCGCTGACTCTGATCTTCGTGGTGGCGGTCGCGACGCTGCAGCCGTTGGCGATCTACTCTAAGGCCAACAACCCGGGTGTCTCGGATACGGCGGCGCTGGACAGCAACGGTGTCACCGGCATCGTCTTGGTCGCACTGCTGGTCTGTCTAATCCCCACCACGATCGGCGCGCTGCTGTCCGCCATCGGAATTGCCGGCATGGACCGGTTGGTGCAGCGCAATGTGCTCGCCATGTCCGGCCGGGCGGTAGAGGCCGCCGGCGACGTCAACACACTGCTGCTGGACAAGACCGGCACGATCACGCTGGGTAACCGGCAGGCATCGGAATTCCTTCCGATCTCCGGGGTGACCGCCGCCGAGCTCGCCGATGCCGCACAACTGGCCAGTCTTGCCGACGAAACTCCCGAAGGCCGCTCCATCGTGGTCTACGCCAAGGAGGCCTACGGGCTGCGAACCCGGACACCGGGCGAGCTCACGGCAGCGTCCTGGGTCGAGTTCTCCGCGGTGACTCGGATGTCCGGGGTCGACATCAGCGGACGTCAATTGCGCAAGGGCGCCGCCAATTCCGTCAGCGACTGGGTGCGCGGCCACGGCGGCGACATCCCCGCCGAACTCGGCCGGATCGTCGACGGCATCAGCGCTGCAGGCGGCACACCGCTGGTGGTAGGTGAGGTGCTCGTCGGCGGTCCCGCCAGGGTGCTCGGTGTCATTCAGCTGCGGGACGTGGTGAAGCAGGGCATGCGCGAGCGGTTCGACGCGATGCGCCGGATGGGTATCCGGACCGTGATGATCACCGGCGACAACCCGTTGACCGCCAAGGCGATTGCCGATGAGGCCGGGGTTGACGACTTCCTCGCCGAAGCCACCCCCGAAGACAAGCTGATGCTGATCAAACGGGAGCAGCAGGGTGGACGCCTGGTCGCGATGACCGGCGACGGAACCAACGACGCACCGGCGCTGGCGCAGGCCGACGTCGGGGTGGCGATGAACACCGGCACCAGCGCCGCCAAGGAGGCGGGCAACATGGTGGACCTGGACTCCGACCCCACCAAGCTCATCGAGATCGTGGAGATCGGCAAACAGCTGCTGATCACCCGAGGCGCCTTGACCACCTTCTCGATCGCCAACGACATCGCCAAGTACTTCGCCATCATTCCGGCGCTTTTCGTAACGATCTTCCCCGGTCTGGGTCTGCTCAACGTGATGAGGTTGCACAGCCCGCAGTCGGCGATCCTGTCGGCGGTGGTCTTCAATGCGCTGGTGATCGCTGCGCTGATTCCGCTCGCGTTGCGCGGGGTTCGCTACGTTCCGGGCAGCGCGTCGAAGTTGCTCAGCCGAAACCTCGCCGTCTACGGCCTGGGCGGGATCGTGGCCCCCTTCATCGGGATCAAGCTCATCGACCTGCTGGTTCAATTGCTGCCGGGGATGGCGTGACATGAGATCTGCGGGCTTGATTCGGGGTCACTGGGCCGCGCTGCGTGCCCTGCTCGTTTTCACCGTTGTGCTCGGCGTCGGCTACCCGGTTTTGGTCTGGCTGGTGGCGCAGATGCCGGGCCTGCACGGACGTGCAGAGGGTTCATTGATCACCGACGCCGCTGGTCGACCGGTCGCAAGCGCACTGATCGGGCAATCGTTCACCGACACTGCCGGCCGGCCACTCCCGCAGTATTTTCAGGGCAGGCCGTCGGGGGCGGGCATCGGCTACGACGCCTTGGCCAGCGGAGCGAGCAATCTGGGCCCAGAGAGCATCGTCGACATGCCCGATCGGCCGAGCCTGCTCACCGGAGTCTGCGCCCGCAGTGTGGAAGTTGCCAAGACCGAGGGCCTGGCAGTCGGGGCAGGAGAGCGGCCGTTCTGCACTGCCGGTGGGCGGGGCGCGGTGCTGGCCGTGTTCGGCCCGCGCGGCCCCAACGGCACCGTCGCCCGCCCGACCCGTGTGGTCAGCGTCAACGAGCCGTGTGCCCCCGGGAGTGCGCCGTTTGTGTCCGGCTATCGCGGCGTTCGGGTGGAATGTGCCCGGGCAGGTGAGGATTACTCGGCCGGCCAGATCGTCCCGATCCGGGGCGCCGCGGCCGAGCACCCGCGGGTTCCCGCCGATGCGGTGACCGCCAGCGGCAGCGGCCTGGACCCCGATATCTCACCGGCCTACGCCGAGCTCCAAGTCGACCGGGTCGCGAAGGCCCGGGGGATTCCCGCCGAACAGGTCCGCGCCGTGGTCCGTGCGCACCGGAGCGGGCGGCTGCTCGGGTTCCTCGGTGAGACCCGCGTCAACGTGGTCGCGGTGAACCTGGAACTGGACCACGAGCATCCTGTCCCCGGCTGCTGTTCGGGTGGATGATTTTCCCGTGAGTGCTTATGGCTCCCGCGGCAGACGTGGGGAGTTGCGCATCTATCTGGGTGCGGCCCCCGGCGTCGGCAAGACGTTCGCGATGCTCGGTGAGGCCCACCGGCGGTTGGAACGCGGCACCGATCTGGTGGCCGCTGTGGTCGAGACGCACGGTCGGACAAAGACAGCGGAGCTGCTCGAGGGCATCGAGGTCGTCCCGCCGCGCCTGATCGAGTATCGGGGAAGGAGTTTCCCCGAACTCGACGTTCCGGCGGTGTTGGCTCGACGACCGCAGGTCGTGCTCGTCGACGAGTTGGCCCACACCAACACGCCGGGCAGCGTGAACCCCAAACGGTGGCGGGACGTCGAGGAGCTGCTCGCCGCGGGGATCACGGTGATCTCTACGGTCAACGTGCAACATTTGGAGAGCCTCAACGACGTCGTCACGGAGATCACCGGGGTCGAGCAGCAGGAGACGGTGCCGGATTCGTTTGTTCGTCAGGCGTCGCAGATTGAACTCGTCGACATCGCTCCAGAGGCGCTTCGCCGAAGACTCGCCCACGGCAACGTCTATGCACCGGAGAAGGTCGACGCGGCGTTGTCCAACTATTTCCGCAGCGGAAACCTCACCGCACTAAGGGAATTGGCACTGCTGTGGGTGGCCGACCAGGTGGACGCAGCACTGGCGAAGTACCGCGCAGACGAGAAGATCACCGCCACCTGGGAAGCCCGCGAGCGGGTGGTGGTGGCCGTCACCGGCGGCCCGGAATCGGAGACGCTGGTACGGCGGGCCTCGCGGATCGCCTCGAAGTCCAGCGCCGAGTTGCTGGCGCTTCATGTGCTGGCCGGCGACGGACATTCGGCCGTGCCCACTGCGCGGATGGGAAAGATTCGTGAGCTGGCGGCCAGTCTCGGTGCCTCACTGCACGTCGTCGTCGGCGACGACGTGCCGACGGCGCTGTTGGACTTCGCCCGGGAAGTCAACGCCACCCAGTTGGTGATCGGGACGTCGCGGCGGTCCCGCTGGGCGCGCTTGTTCGACGAGGGCATCGGCGCAGTGGTGGTGCGGCGGTCCGGCAAGATCGATGTACACATCGTGACTCATGAAGAGTCCAAGCAAGGTTTCCGATTCGCACCGATTTCACCGCGGCAGCGGCGGGTGCTGCCGTGGCTGGCGGCGGTGCTCGTGCCGTCCGCGGTCTGCGCGATCACCGCGACATGGCTGGATCCGGTGCTGCGCCTCGGTGGCGAGAGTGCGCTGTTCTTCGTCAGCGTGCTGGCGGTGGCCCTGCTCGGCGGCGTTGCCCCAGCAATACTTTCGGCGCTGATATCCGGTCTGCTGCTCAATTACTTCCTGATCGACCCCCGGCACAGTTTCACCATCGCTGAGACCGATTCGGCGGTTACTGAGATCGTGCTGCTGTTGGTGGCGGTTGCGGTGTCGGTGCTCGTGGACCGCGCCGCCGAACGCGCCCGGGAAGCCGGGCGGGCATCCCAGGAGGCCGAGTTACTGGCTCTGTTCGCCGGCTCCGTACTGCGGGGCGCCGACCTCGGGACGCTGCTGGAACGCGTCCGGGAGACCTATGCCCTGCGGGCGGTGAGCATCCTGCGGAGATCCACCATCGACGGCCAGCATGCCGGCGAAACGGTGATCGCGGCAGCGGGCAACGACCCGTGTACGACTGTCGACGCTGCGGACACCGCCATCGACGTGGGCGACGACGAGTTCTGGATGCTGATTGCCGGCCGACAGTTGGCGGCGCGTGATCGACGCGTGCTGTCCGCCGTGGCCAAACAGGCGGCCGGATTGGTCAGGCAACGTGAGCTGACCGACGAAGCGAGTCGATCCGAAGCTGTCATGCGAGCCGATGAGCTGCGTCGTTCCCTGCTGTCAGCGGTCAGTCATGATCTGCGTACACCGTTGGCGGCGGCGAAGGCCGCGGTGTCGAGCCTGCGCGCCGAAGACGTCGGGTTCTCGCCGGAAGACACCAATGAACTGCTGGCCACCGTAGAGGAGTCGATCGACCAACTCACCGCCCTGGTCGGCAACCTTCTGGACTCATCTCGACTGGCCGCCGGCGTGATACACCCCGAGTTGGGCCGGGTGTACCTGGAAGAGGCCGTGCAACGTGCCCTGGTCAGCATCGGCCGGGGCAACACCGGCTTCTTCCGTTCCGGAATCGACCGGGTCAAGGTCGATGTCGGTGACGGGGTGGTGCTGGCCGATGCCGGCCTGCTGGAACGGGTGCTGGCCAATCTCCTGGACAACGCGCTGCGCTATGCCCCAGACGGCCCGATCCGGGTCAGTGCGTGTCAGGCCGGTGATCGGGTTCTGATCAACATCGCCGATCAGGGCCGGGGCCTCCCTCCCGGTGGTGAGCGTCTCTTCGAGCCGTTCCAGCGGATCGGCGATCAGAACAACACCACCGGTATCGGCCTGGGCCTGTCGGTAGCGCGGGGGTTCGTCGAGTCGATGAACGGAACGATCTCGGCCACCGAGACGCCGGGGGGCGGCCTCACCATGGTGGTGGATCTGGCCGCGCCCCAGGCAATGTGACTCAACTGGGTGTCAGTGCTTCCAGACAACCTTGTCGACGCCTGCCGCGTCGCGGTAGACCACGCTGTCCGGCGCGGTGCCGTTCTTGACGTCGAAGTACAGGCGGCCGCTCGTCTGGCTGCCCGCGGGGATCGGTGCGTTGGGCAGGCCGTCGACCTCATTGCCCTTCATCACCGCGAAGGTTGAACTGTTAACCGCACGTGCGTTGAAGTCAGCGATATTCGGAGTGGGGGAACCGCTTACCGCCCGCGCGGTCACTTCCGAATACCAAATGCCGTCGTTGTGCCCGCTGGGTTGCAGATCCGAGACGGTGTAGTCGATCGCCCCGCCTGGGCTC
>NZ_JRMM01000102.1:0-16284 GCF_000972905.1 Mycobacterium sp. UM_Kg27 | reverse complement strand
TGTGTATAAGAGACAGGACCAGTCGTCAAGCAGTGCCTGCAGGTAAAGCATCGATCCACCCACGATGATCGGCACCGCGCCGCGATCCATGATCGCCTCGACGTCCGCCGCCGCGGCCTGCTGATAGCGCGCCACCGTCGCGGTCTGGACGACATCGAGCACGTCGAGTTGATGATGCGGAATGCCGGCACGCTCACCGGGTGGCAGTTTCGCGGTGCCGATGTCCATGCCACGGTAGAGCTGCATGGCATCGGCGTTCACGATCTCGCCGCCCAGCTGTGCGGCCAGGTCCAGTGCCAGTTGTGATTTGCCCGTCCCAGTCGGCCCGACGACCGCTATCGGCCTCACGGTCGCCAGACCCCCACGAAGTAGCCGACGCCATACGGGGCGTCACGGTAGAGCTGCGTGACAGCGCGCGGTGCCGTCCGGGCCAGCCCGGCCAGGGCCGCGAATCCTGCCCGGCCGACGACCTGCGGGGGCAAGCCGGTCAGTGCGGTGACGTCGCCGCCGGCCAGCGCATCGTCGAGGGCGCGCTGGCATTCGACGTCGGCCGGGTGGTGACCGCCCGGGGCTGTCGGGGTCAAGGTGTTGGCGCCGTCGGCAACCAGCAACACGCCGGTGAGCTCGCAGGCTTGGTCGATCTCGGTGCGCACCCTCCTGCCGGTGGCCAGCGCCGCGTCCGGGTCCGCGCAGCAGTGCACCCGCACCTCGGCATCGGGTGCGACCTGGTCGCGCACCCACCCGGCGACCAGGGCGGTCAGCGGCAGATCGGCAGGTTGCTGGGCGGTCGGTGACAGCCGCACCGCGACATCAACGCCGAATCCGGCGAATGTGCCGGCGCTCTCGGGCCCGTACACCGCGTCCGGTCCGGCCCCGAGGACGACCCAGCGCGCCGGTAGCGCTCGGGCAGCGGTCAGCGCAGCGGCCCGCAACTCGGCGGCTTCAGCGGCGGTGCCGGCCAGCTCGGGCACCAGCACCGGCGCCGACGGCATGATCGCTATCGGTCCCAGCACGGCACCAAGCTAGCTGGTGGTTGGCGCCGCCACCGGCTCGGCTAGGTCGGCGCCGGCATCGGCGACGATGGTGGCGGCCTCGCCGCGCGCCAGTGCCGCTGTGGCGATCACGATCAGCACCACCCCGATGATCACCGCGACGTCCTCGGTCCCGCCGGCCTGGATGGTCTCGTTGAGCAGCAGTACGCCCAGCGCGCTGGCCACCAGCGGTTTGGCCACGATCATCGTCGGCATGGAGGCGGTCAGCGCACCGGCGCGAAACGCCGACTGCTGGAAGATCATCCCGGCCAACGTCGCCACCAGCCAGGGCACCAGGGCGGGCGCCCGCAGCACTGCGTCGATGCCGTCGGCTTTGAGCACCTCGACCAGGACCTTCGTCAGCAAGGCGAATACCGCCAGCGAGGTACCGGCCACCACCGCCAGGAGCACCGCCGCCGCCGGCCGGTCCTTGTAGATCCGGGCGGCCAGCACGCAGCCCACCAGCACCGCGGACAGCACTATTGACACGATGATCCAGGTGGCCGCCGGCGCGTGTTGTTTGCCTTCGGTCGGATCCCCCACCACGACGACCACCGCCAGCGCCGCAGCCAGCAGGATGGCCCACATCCACTCCCAGTTGGTCACCCGGCGATGAGTCAGCCAGGCATACATCGGCAGCGCGAACAGCAGCGCGGTCACCTGCAAACCCGTCACCAGCATCACCGAGCCGACCGCCAGCGCCACCGCCTGCAGCGCGTAGTTCGCCACCGCCGCTGCACCGCCGCCCCACCAGCGTGGGTCGCGCAGCGACAACCAGAACAGCTCCAGGTGGCCAACCTGCTGGTCAGTGATCTCCTGGGCCGACCGCTGCCGGATCACGTCGCCGATCGCGGACGCCAGTGCGGCGCACAGCGCGAGCAGCGCCGCTAGGAAATTCCCTGTCGACATGGCCCCCTCCTCAATCGGGCAACGATACCCGCTGTTCACCTTCCGGATCGGGAGCGAGGGCACCGGCGGCCGCGTAACTGCACCTCCGAAGTCAGTACCGTCAGGCCACCACGACGGCCGGTTCGCCTGCGGTGACCGCCTGATCCCGCGACAGCGCTGCGACCGCGGCGACCAGCGTCGCCACCGCCAGCACCAGCGCGAACGCGGCATCGCGGCCAGGGTCGAGGACCTCGCCGAGCAGGACCACGCCCAGTGTCGCGGCCACTATGGGTTCCAGCACCGTGATCGTCGGCAACGAGGCTGTCAGGGCTCCGGCCCGAAACGACGACTGCTGATACACCGCGCCGGTCAGTGCGACCGCTCCCCATGCGTACAGCTCCGGTGCGGTGAACATTGCGCGCGGGCCGTGGCCGATCAAGTCGACCACTCCCTTGGTCAGCACCGCGAAGATGCCCCACGAGATGGCCGACACCGCTGCCAGCATCACGGCCGCCGCCGCCCGCCCCGCGTAGGCTCGCGCCCCGATCAGACACAGCAACACCGTCGGCGCCAGTACCGCGATCACCCCGACCCAGGCATCCAGGGAGGCTCGTTCCTGCCCGGCGGTCGGGTTACCGACGGCGATGATGACGAAGTCGGCGGCCACCAGCAGCGCCGACCACAGCCAGACCGATCGCCGCAGGCGATGACCGGATTGGCGGGCCCCCAGCGGCAACGCGAACAACAGTGAGGTGACCAGCAACGACTCCACCAGCAGCACCGACCCGAGGCCCAGCGCCACGGCCTGCAGGCTCACAGCCACCAGACCCGACACCGTGCCCACCCACCACTGCCGATCGGTCAGCAGCCGGGCGAACAGTGCGGCGGCCCCGATCCCCTGGTCACCGACCCGGTGGGCGCTGCGCTGCTGTATCACGTCGCTGATCGCGCCGAACAGCGCGGCGCCGAGCGCAAACAGCACGGCGATGGTCTCTTTAGCCAAGGCCTGCCTCCTACAGGTCTGCGGGTGCCGCGGGCAATACCAGCGGCGATCGGACAGGCTACCGCCCGGTTCACGCGGCGGCCCCAGCTTCGCCTCTCCTACGTCGAACCTCGCTGAACCGCCCCGCCCCTGCGGCGGCCCCAGCTTCGCCTCTCCTACGTCGAACCTCGCTGAACCGCCGAGTTGGCGGCACAGTGTGGCGGGCAACTGCTTGAATACTCTTGAATGCCTCTAGGCAGATCGAAGGCGCCGCGGTGCGCGGCAGATGCGCGGGTTACCCCGCGAAGGGTTAGGTGACGACAGCGATGACCACTGACAGCGGTTCACCCGCCCCCACCCCCCGGCCGGGGCCCCGTCCCGGTCCCAGGCCCGGTGCCCACCTCGGGCCGAAGCCCGGTGCCCGGCCTGCCCCGGCCGTTATCGGGCCGCCCACCGTTGACCCGCACCGATTCGGGCGGATCGACGACGACGGCACGGTGTGGCTGGTCACGTCGACCGGTGAGCGTCAGATCGGCTCCTGGCAGGCCGGCGACCCCGAGGCCGCGTTCGCCCACTTCGGCCGCCGGTACGACGACCTGAGCACCGAGGTGACCCTGCTCGAGGAGCGGTTGTCGTCCGGCAGCGGCGACGCCCGCAAGATCAAGGCATCCGCTGCGGCGCTGGCCGAGCAGTTGCCGACGGCCAGCGTCCTCGGGGACGTAGAGGCGCTGGCCGCTCGGATCGCGGCGGTTAGCGAGCACGCCGACAGCGTCGCCGCGGCCGGCCGTGCGCAGCGCGATGAGCATCGAGCGGCGGCGACCGCACGCAAGGAGGCGCTGGCCGCCGAAGCCGAGGAGTTGGCCGCGACCTCGACACAGTGGAAGGCCACCGGCGACCGACTGCGCGCCATTCTCGACGAATGGCGCACCATCACCGGCCTGGACCGCAAGGTCGACGACGCGCTGTGGAAGCGCTACGCCGCGGCCCGCGACGGCTTCAACCGGCGCCGCGGCTCGCACTTCGCCGACCTCGATCGCGGCCGCGCCGGGGCGCGCGAGGAGAAGGAACGACTGTGCAAGCGGGCCGAGGAGCTGTCGGGGTCCACCGACTGGGCGTCCACCAGTGCCACGTTCCGGCAGCTGCTGGCCACCTGGAAAACGACGGGGCGGGCCTCCAAGGACGTCGATGAGGCACTGTGGCAGCGGTTCAAGGCCGCCCAGGACACGTTCTTCTCAGCCCGCAACGCCGCGAACGCCGAACGCGACGCCGAACTGGAGGCCAATGCCACCGCCAAGGAGGCCCTGCTGGCCGAGGCGGAGCGGATCGACCCGACCAACCAGAACGCCGCGCGCGCCGCGCTGCGCTCGATCGTCACCAAGTGGGACGACCTGGGCAAGGCGCCCCGGGAGCGTTCCGCCGAGTTGGAACGGCGACTGCGGGCGGTGGAGAAGAAGGTCCGCGACGCCGGTGCTGCCGCAGAGGCCGCCGTGGTGGATCCCGAAGCAGAAGCCCGGGCCGCGCAGTTCCGCACCCGCGCCGAACAGTTCGAACGTCAGGCGCTCAAGGCCCAGGCCGCGGGCCGGGACAAGGAGGCCGCCGAGGCCACCGCCAACGCCGAGCAGTGGCGGCAATGGGCCCAGGCCGCCGAACAGGCGCTCAACCGGCGCTGACCACCTGCCGATGTTTGAGCATCGGCACCGCCGGGCTACCACCCCCAGTGAGACAACAACCAACTCACTGGAGGTGACGCATGAGCAATATCACCGCAGCACTCGACGTCAAGCGCCCGATCCGGACGGTCTACAACCAATGGACCCAGTTCGAGTCGTTCCCGAAGTTCATGGAGGGCGTCGAACAGGTACAGCAACGCGACGCCACCCACCTGCACTGGAAAATCAAGGTAGGCCCGGCGTCGCGTGAGTTCGACGCGACGATCACCGAGCAACACCCCGAAGAACGGGTCGCGTGGCGTTCCGACAGCGGCCCGAGCCACGGCGGCGTGGTCACCTTCCACAAGATCGACGATGGCACCACCCGGGTGACTACGCAGATGGACATCGACCCCGATGGTGTGCTGGAGAACGTGGCCGACAAGCTGAACATCCTCGACCACCGTGTCCATGCGGATCTCAAGCGGTTCAAGGACTTCATCGAGAGCCAGCCCGCCGAAACCGGTGGTTGGCGCGGAGATGTACCGCGCCAATGATCGACCCGGCCAGGTGGGTGTTCCGCTGGGGCGCCGCGCTGCGGCATCGCCGGTTTTTCCATCCCGACGGTGTGCTGGCGACGGGCTCTCTGGAACGCGACGCACCGGCAGACGAAGGTCTGCCGGTGCCGTCAGCCCCCGTCGTTGCCCGGATCTCCAAAGCCACGGGCACGCCTGGCCGGCTGCCCGACGCCGTCGGCCTGGCGCTTCAGATTCCGGAGCCGCAGCATGACCCCAGTTGCTGGGACATCTTGCTGGTCTCGGCGGGCTCCGGGGTGATCGGCCGAACGCTGGGCGTACGGCCCGCGGTGTCGTGGTCGGGGCTGCGGATGACCACCCTCATGCCGCTGCAGTATCGAGAGCAGCTGTGGTGGCTGCGAGCCCGGCTGACGACGCGGGTGGACGGCTACGGATTGGCGTTGAGCAGCATCCGCAAGCAACTCGACGGCGGCCATATCCGCTTCGAAATCGACCAGGCCTGCGGTACCGGCGAATTCCGACCGCTGGCCCACCTGGTTCTGCACAGACATGAGGAGACCGACGGGGCGGGCCACGACGTCTCGTTCGACCCGATCGTGCACACCGCGCCGGGGGTTCAACTGCGTCCCGGGTGGCTCGCCGAGTTGCGCGCCCGCGCCTATCGCGGAAGCCGCGAAGGCCGGGCCGGGGCCAGAACTACTCGCTCGGCGGCGGGTCCTCGGGACGGCTGAGATCGTCCAACAGGTTTCGTGACTGCAGCTGCGCGGTGCTCTGCCGGCGCTGGGCCTCGGCCGCGAGCTGCAGGGCGGTGCGTGACCAGACCACGCGGGCCCAGTGGAACGTCAGCACGATCAGCGTGATCCAAGCCAGGATCAGCCCGATGCCCGGGCCCGGGTCGCCCGGCACCGCGGTCTGACGAGACCACACGGCCAGGAGTCCGGCTGCGGAGGCCACCGCCGAGCCCGCCAGTGCCACCCAGGCCACCGTCCAGCGCCGGGTCACCAGGGCCAGCAGCGAGAACCCCACCCCGAATACCAACGCCAGCCACATGAACAGCTGCGACGGCAGCGTCACCAGAGCTTCGTCGGTGCCCTGGCCGGGAAACAGGACATCCCAGCCGCGGACGGAACCGGTGTGCGGCAGCAGGAACGAGCCGAGCAGCACGAAGACGCAGATCGCGACGACCAGCCCCCTGCCGCCGGGGTCGATTTCCCCGGCGACACGCCGCTCAGCGGCCTCGATGTCGGCGCGGTAGGCCTCGAAGTTGTGCTGATTGTCTCGGTTGCCTCTCATCGCGCCACCCCCGGCATCTTCGGCATGCCCAGTCCGACACCGGGCGTTGGTTCGGCATGGCTGTCACCGGCCCTGGTACGCCGATGGCTCAGCAGGGCACCGTCAGCGAGCAGGTGGTGCGGTGCCGCTCCGGTGACCGTCGTGGTCACCACGTCACCGGGGCGCACCTGTGCGGTCCCCGGGGCGAAGTGCACCAGCCGGCCGTCGCGCGCTCGGCCGCTCATCCGCGCCGTCTGGGCGTCCTTGCGGCCTTCACCGACTGCCACCAGCAGTTCGACGGTGCGCCCGATCTGGGCCTTGTTCTCGTCCCAGGAGATCTGTTCCTGCAGCTCGATCAGCCGGTCGTAGCGTTGCTGGACAACCTCTTTGGGCAGCTGATCGGCAAGCTCGGCGGCCGGTGTTCCGGGCCGCTTGGAGTACTGGAAGGTGAATGCGGCCGAGAATCGCGCGGCGGCCACCACCTCAAGGGTCTCGTCGAAGTCCTGCTCGGTCTCACCGGGGAAACCGACGATCAGGTCGGTGGTGATGGCGGCGTCCGGAATGGCGGCCCGAACCCTGTCGAGGATGCCCAGATAACGCTCGGCGCGATAGGAGCGGCGCATCGCCCGCAACACCCTGTCCGAGCCGGACTGCAGCGGCATGTGCAGTGTGGGGCACACGTTGGGGGTCTGGGCCATCGCCTCGATGACGTCGTCGGTGAATTCGGCCGGATGCGGCGAGGTGAAGCGGACCCGCTCCAGGCCGTCGATGTCTCCGCAGGCCCGCAGCAGCGACGCGAATGCACCGCGGTCGCGCGGCAGTTGCGGGTCGGCGAAGGAGACGCCGTAGGCGTTGACGTTCTGGCCCAGCAGGGTTACCTCGAGAACGCCTTCGGCGGCCAGCGCCCGCACTTCGGCGAGGATGTCCTCGGGATTGCGATCCACTTCCCGGCCACGCAACGACGGCACGATGCAGAAGGTGCAGCTGTTGTTACAGCCCACCGAGATGGACACCCACGCCGCATAGGCCGAGTCCCGCGCGGCGGGCAGCGACGACGGGAATTCCCGCAGCGATTCGACGATCTCCACCTGGGCGCTCCGGTTGTGCCGGGCGCGCTCCAGCAATGCCGGCAACGATCCCAGGTTGTGGGTGCCGAAGACGACGTCCACCCACGGCGCGCGGCTCAGCACGCTGTCTTTGTCCTTCTGCGCCAGGCAACCCCCGACGGCGATCTGCATGTCGGGGTTGCTGCGCTTGTTGGGGGCCAGGTGACTCAAGTTGCCGTAGAGCTTGTTGTCGGCGTTCTCCCGCACCGCGCAGGTGTTGAACACCACCAGGTCGGCGTCGGCGTCATCGGCTGCCCGCCGGTAACCGGCCTGCTCGAGCATGCCGGCAATGCGTTCGGAGTCGTGCACATTCATCTGACAGCCGTAGGTACGCACCTCGTAGGTGCGCATCTGTTCGGAAAACACCGGCAAACTCACCCGGTCTATGGTACGGCGGGCGAGTCGATCGGAGTGACCAGGCCGATAGCGGCGCTCGCGCCACGTCTTCCTGGGTAGGGTCAGGTCCCATGACCAGCGGCGGGCCGGATCTGGTGCCGATGATCGCCATCCACCACGTCAACAAGTACTTCGGCGGCCTGCACGTGCTCAAAGACGTCAACCTCGAGGTCGCTCGCGGCGAGGTGGTGGCGATCCTGGGCCCGTCGGGGTCGGGCAAGTCCACCCTGTGCCGCACCATCAACCGGCTAGAAGTCGTCGACTCCGGCGCGATAGCCGTCGACGGCCAGCCGCTGCCGGCCGAGGGTGCGGCGCTGGCCCGGCTGCGGGCCCAGGTCGGCATGGTGTTCCAGTCGTTCAACCTGTTTCCGCACAAGACCATCCTGGACAACGTCACACTGGCACCGATGAAGGTGCACAAGATGCCCCGAACGCAGGCACAGCACCAGGCGATGGCGCTGCTGGAGCGGGTTGGGGTGGCCGACCAGGCCCACAAACACCCCGCACAGTTGTCCGGCGGACAGCAACAGCGGGTGGCGATCGCACGTTCGTTGGCGATGAACCCGAAGGTGATGCTGTTCGACGAGCCGACCAGTGCCCTGGACCCGGAGATGATCAGCGAGGTGCTCGATGTGATGACCGCGCTGGCCGACGACGGGATGACCATGGTGGTGGTCACCCACGAGATGGGCTTCGCCCGCCGTGCAGCTGACCGGGTGGTGTTCATGGCTGACGGCGCCATCGTCGAGGAAGCCGCCCCCGCAGAGTTCTTTGGCGCGCCGAAATCCGCACGGGCCCAAGACTTTCTCGCAAAGGTCCTCGACCACTGATGCCAGCGGCGCGAACCCTGCACGTGCTGGCACGGTCCTGGGCGGTCCTGTCAGTGGTGTCCGCATTGGCCGCGCTCTGCACGGCGTGTACCGCGCACGACAGCGGCAAGATCACCGTCGGCGTCAAGTTCGACCAACCCGGCTTGAGCGTCAAGAAGCCCGACGGCACGCTCGGCGGATTCGATGTCGAGGTGGCCCGCTACGTGGCGGCCCGACTGGGCTACCCGCCCGACCGCATCACCTGGATCGAAGCCCCGTCCGGTCAGCGCGAGATGCTGCTGCGCAATGGCCAGGTCGATTACCTGGTGGCCACCTATTCGATCACCGACTCCCGGCGTCAGAAGGTCGACTTCGCCGGCCCCTACCTGCTCACCGGCCAGTCGCTGCTGGTGCGGGCCGACAACACCGACATCACCGGCAGCGCATCACTGCAGCGGCACAAGAAACTGTGCTCGGTCTCGGGCTCCACCCCCGCGCAACGGATCAAAGACCGCTATCCCGGGGTGCAGCTGCAGCGCTACGACACCTATTCGGCGTGCGTGGAGGCACTGCGCAACGGCGCGATCGACGCGGTGACCACCGATGACGTCATCTTGGCCGGTTACGCCGCGCAGAGTCCCGGGACCTTCAAGCTGGTCGGCGAACGCTTCTCAAAGGAGCTCTACGGGATAGGTGTGCAAAAGGGCAACGACGGGTTACGCCGGCGGATCAACGACGCCCTCGAGGAGATGGAACGCGACGGTTCGTGGCGAGCGGCGTTCGTGGACAACTTCGGCCCGGCCGGCTTTGCGGTGCCCGAGCCGCCGCCGATCGAGCGATGATGTTCGCCGAGTATCGAGGACAGATCCTCCAATCCTTCACTGTCACCGTCGAGTTGGCGGTGCTGTCCGGCACGCTCGCACTGGCCTTGGGTACCGGGTTGGCCGCCATGTGGCTGGCCCCGGTCCCGGTACTGCGGTGGATCGGCGGCGGCTATGTCCATCTGGTGCGCAACACCCCGCTGACCCTGCTGTTATTGCTGTGCTCGTTCGGCCTGGCTCAGACACTGGGAGTCTCGCTGACCGATCCGCAGTCGCCGACGTCGATCGACGACAGCAACTTTCGCCTGGCCGTACTAGGACTGGGTGTGTACACGGCGTCGTTCGTGTGCGAGGCGGTGCGCTCCGGCGTCAACACGGTGGGCATCGGCCAGGCCGAGGCGGCCCGCTCACTGGGGTTGAGCTTCACTCAGAATCTTCGGATCATCCTGCTCCCCCAGGCTTTTCGAGCGGTGATCATCCCGCTGGGCTCGGTACTGATCGCGCTGACGAAAAACACCACCTTGGCCTCAGCGATCGGGGTTGCCGAGGCGGCGCTGCTGATGAAGTCGATGACCGAGAACACCGCGGCGCTGCTCGGGGTCGGTGCGGTGTTCGCCACCGGATTCGTCGTACTGACCCTTCCGTTGGGCCTGGTGTTCGGATATCTGGACCGCCGCTGGGCGGTGTCGCGATGAGGCCCGCGCCGCGCGCGACGGTGCTGTTCGACACGCCGGGGCCCCGCGCCCGCGCCCGCTACCACGCTTTGTCGGTGGCGACAGTCGTGGTTGCCGGACTGCTTGGGTGGGTGATCTATTCGCGGTTGTCAGCCAAAGGCCAGCTGACCGCGGAGAAGTGGACGCCGTTTCTGACCGCGGACCTGTGGCGCACCTACGTGCTGCCCGGGGTGGTGGGCACACTGACCGCGGCCGCCTGGTCGATCGGGCTCGCGCTGATCCTCGGCGTCGGGCTCGGGGTCGGCCGGCTCTCGCAGATCAGACCGTTGCGCTGGAGTTGCGCGGTGATCGTGGAGTTCTTCCGGGCGATTCCAGTGCTGATCATGATGATCTTCGCCTATTTCATCTACGGGCTGCTCAACGTCTTCCCGCCGCAACAGATCGCGCTGGCCGGGGTCGTCACCGGGCTGACCCTCTACAACGGCGCCGTCATCGCCGAGATCGTGCGCGCCGGGGTCAAGGCCCTGCCCGCCGGTCAGTCCGAGGCGGCCGCTGCGCTGGGGCTGGGCTGGGGCGCCTCGATGCGACTGGTCCTGTTGCCGCAAGCCGTCACCGCGATGCTGCCGGTGCTGGTGTCACAACTGGTGGTGGTGCTCAAAGACACCGCGATCGGCTACCAGATCACGTTTGTGGAGATGGTGCGCCAAGGCACCGTCGTCGGCTCCCAGTACAGCAATTACCTGCCCGCATTGCTGGTGATCGCGGCGCTGATGATCACCGGAAATCTGGCGCTCTCGGCAGGTGCCATCGGACTGGAGCGGCGGCTGCGCCAGGCCCGCCACTCCCCCTTGGGGGCAGCCACAATTGAGCCGGAGGGTACCCCGGGCACCCGGGTCGTTTAGGGACTGCGCGCGCGGTGTCCGGCGTCTAGAGTCGGACTCGACAGCTAACGACAGGAGACTCGGATGGCCATCACCCCCAAGGACGCATTCAACGCTGCGCGCGACATCGCCGCACACGCCGTCGAGAAGGCCTCGGACATCGTCGAGGACGCCGGCGACATCATTCGTGGGGACATCTCCGGTGGAGTCAGCGCGATCGTCCAGGACTCCGTTGAGATCGCCACGCACGCCGTCGAACGGACCAAGGAAGTCTTCACCGGCACGGACGAGGCCGAGGTCGAGGACGCCTGAACCGTCCTGTCCAACGACTACTCGGCCCGGGTGTCCGCACCCGGGCCGAGTAGTTTCTCTCAGGTCTTGGCGTCAGAGAACGAAGTCAGCCCCGTCGACGGGTCGATACCGAGCCAGTCATCGAACAGCGTCATCGCACTGCTCCAGTCGGCACCGTTGCCTTGGAACGCCGCGGCGAAGAGGTCGTTAAGCAATGCCCCGCCGTTCGGCGATGTCGATTGGGCCGGTGGCGTCCGGGTTGAACAGCGGTGCACGGTCGGAGTGCCGAAGTTGAAAAGGTCGACGACCTCTTTACCGCTAGCGTCGGGCACCAGGAGCGACATGACCCCGTTGTCTTGGCCGGTTTGAACGGAAGCAATCTCGAATCCCGAGAACCAAGGCCGAATTGAATTACGGATTCAAACCCCATTACGTGGCAACCTTCGCTACATTGACTGCCACACGGTCGCTGAGCGGTGGGCAGTCTGGACTCGCCAATCGGGCACGCCCACCAAGAGAGGAAACGCAGGTGAGCGCAAAGATGGGCCTGATCGGTTGCGCACTCCTGGTTGCTGTGGTCACGGTGATATTAGGCGCGCCATTCGTACCAGTCGCTCACGCGGATCCCGACGACCACATTCCTTCCGGTCCTAACAACTACTGCCCAGGCGGGCCGTCCACCTTCGACTCGCCCGGTGCATGCACAGGGGTGCCCTACCCGGACGACACCAGATGGATCGAAGCCTTCTACCGAAACGCCACCAACCCGTTCGAGGCCCCCAGTTGGCACCGGTGGTGCTCCTTCGACCGGACGGACAACGGCACCTCCACCGACCGCGTCTACCTACTGAATGGAAACGGGTGCGGCCGAAACTGAACCGATTGAATAGGGGCCCCGGGGGTGCGCCCTCGCCGCCAGACCCATAAGTATTAAGCGTTACACCGTGGCCAGATTGCACTTAGCCCCACATGATCGCTGCGCGGGCGATCGCCTCCGCCACCGACGCGCTGCACTGGATTTTGGGTGGCGACAGCCACCACTCGGCGTCGAGCGACACTCGTTGTCAACACGGACTTGTTCGATACCGACCTGAACGCTGGCGGCCGGTTTGCCGCACTGGATCCTGCGCAAAGCCCCCCCCGTTGACGACCGCCCTGTGCACCGATGTAGCCGCCCCGATCGTCACCGGGATGCGACGACGTGCCGGCCAAACTGGCTGCGGTAAAGGCGCGGCCCTCATGGGTCGTCCAAACCCTCGATCCGCACCCAAGCACTACAGTCACCCATCCTTGTCGGTGGCCATTCGGCGATGGCTTCTGGCGCGTCGCGGTGGCGACCGACAACACTGCGAGACTTCCACCGAACTTATATCCTATCAAATTCTTCAAATTCTTTAGATTCAGTTAACCTATTGCGGGCGAGCTATTACTATCAATCTCATAAACTCTCAGTCATTAGCCACCGCTGATTCACCAATCCAGAAGAGGTGCCGCATGAACCAATTCCGTCGCCCCGCAGCCCGCCGGTTGGCCGCCGCAACCTTCAGTGCCGGCCTGGTCGCCATCACACCGGTAGCTCTGCCGGCCGTCGACCTGCCAGAAGCCCAGCAAATCGGTGTACGGCTGACTGCGGCCGAAGCAGTCGACCTTGCCATCATCTCCAATCCCGCAGAATCGGCCGTCGGCCTGTTCGACGCTCTGGTACACAACTTCGACCTGGCCGGAAGCCAGCTGTCCGGCGGACTAGCGGATCTCCTCCAACTCGATCTGCCCAGCGCTGCGAGCAACTTCAGCGCCGCTGCGCTCAACGCGCTTGCTATCGCGGATAACATCCTGGTAGCCGCCGTGGGCGGTCTGTTCAGCCAGGACTTCGATCATTATGCGTTTCAAGAAGCCGCCTGGTACCCGTTCCTGGACTGGCCCACGACGGTCAATACTTTGTCGAACGATTTCGAGAGCGCCTTGGAGGCCGTTTCACAGGGCCTGGGAGACCTCTTCCAAGGTGATGTCGCCAACGGTGTCCTCTACATCCTCGGAGGTATAGAAGGTGCCATCGCACTTCCAATGCTGGCCCTGGCCGGGGGAACAGCGCTGCTGGGCGATGAGCTGCTCAGCCTGGTAGGCCTATGACGCGCCACATAGCGACCCAGCAGCGCCTCTCGCCGCACCGGCCGCTTGATCGGCCTCGAGCGCACCAGTCATCTCAGCCAAGGCCATGCAGGCGCCCAGGTGACGCCGGCCTCGACGACCGACCCGGGATCCTCCCAGGAAACTCGAAGCTACTATTGCCCGTCCGCCGGGTGCGCCTTGGTCAGTCGTCGATGGCCTCTGGTCAGCTGCCGATCGGCGTGAACCCCGCGCCGGGGCCGTTGGTGGCGTTGACGCCGTCGAGGATCGCGCTGAACTCGACAAACATGGTGGACCAGCCCTGAGTAATAAAAGGCCCCGGCCAGGGGAAATAGGCGCCAGCGAAGATCATGCCGACCAGCAGACCATTAGAGGTGACCAGGGCACCGATATCACCGGGCTGATAGTTGGGAGCCCCCTTCGTCGACCGCCGCGCGTTGGGGGTTGGGCTGGGGCGGACTCAGCACCGGGGGAGGTCGCACCCAGCAGTAGTCACCGCTGGCGGCCCCGAGTCGATATTCGGGTTGGCCCGGTTCCGTCTCAGGACCGACGCCGTTGATGACGAACCCGGCGAAGTTGGAGATCGGGGTGATTTCGGCCGGGTCGAATTCGATCACCGAGTACCTGATGTGGTCATTGTCCGCCACCACGGTGCCCACCGGGCCGAGGTCTTCGGAGTCCTCGGCAACGACCGGGGAGTCAGGCCCGCCACAGCTCGCGGCGGTGAAACCAACCAGGTCACGACTGTGGTCGTGACCGATCGTCGTCAGGGTGCAGTAGCTGCCGTCGACAATGATCCCGGCTCCGCCGCCCAGCGGGAGCGCCGCTGAGGCGACGGGGCACGCACGACGGCCCGCAGCGGCATGAGCACGCACATACTGATCCACCAGCGACATCGGCGCCTCAGGACCGGCACTCTACAGCCCTGTCCAGGTGCACCGATGGTTCTTGCGGCCGTTCTCCGACCTGCGTCGGGTGTGTGTTCACTACTTCGGGGAACCACACCAGGACGGGACCAGTCACGCGGTGTTCAAGGTGCCGTGGCCTGGCAACCCACGTATGAACATCCAATCGAGCAAGGGCAAGGCAATCGACAAAATCAAGGCGATAGAGGAGGACCAGTGAGCCACTATCAGACGGGAACCTTCGCGGAAACTAGTCACCGGTAGCCGCGTAACCCATTCACACCCGGCGGCGCTCTCGTTCGGCGGCCAATTCGGTGCTGACCACGTCATAAGCCATGGACGGGTTGTAGCCGCGCCGGGCGAGCATCGCCACCAGCCGGCGGGTGACCTTCACGTCGTCATCGCCGAGTGCCTCGCGGCGTAGCTTGGCATGCACCAACTGCTCGGCGCGGTCACGCTCGGCGCCGGCGTCGATGCCGGCCAGTGCTCCGGCGATCACGTCCTCGTCGACACCTTTGGTGCGCAGCTCAGCGGCCAGCGCCTTGCGGCCCTTGCCCGCGTGCTCGCGCCGGGACCGCACCCACTGTTCGGCGAAATCGGCGTCGTCGATCAATCCGGCGGTGGTCAGTCGGCCCAGCACCCGGTCACTGACGTCGTCGGGATAGCCGCGTTTGGCCAGCTGGCCGGCGAGTTCGGCGCGGGTGCGCGCCCGGACGGTGAGCAGGCGAAGGCACAGTGTCTTCGCCTGCTCCTCGCGCTTGGGCTCCGCTGCCTCGACCGACTCAGAAGTCGACGGGGGCGGGCAGAACATCATCGGCCAGCTCATTGGTCAGCACGGCGCCGATACCGAGCTTCTCCTTGATCTTCTTCTCGATCTCGTTGGCCACGTCGACGTTGGTCAGCAGGTAGTTGCGGGCGTTCTCCTTGCCCTGCCCCAGCTGTTCGCCGTCATAGGTGAACCAGGAACCGGACTTGCGGATGAAGCCCTGGTCCACGCCCATGTCGATCAGCGAACCCTCACGGCTGATGCCCCGGCCGTACAGGATGTCGAACTCGGCCTGCTTGAACGGCGGCGACACCTTGTTCTTGACCACCTTGACCCGGGTGCGGTTGCCGACCGCATCGGTGCCGTCCTTGAGGGTCTCGATCCGCCGAACGTCCAGGCGCACCGAGGCGTAGAACTTCAAAGCCTTTCCACCCGTGGTGGTTTCGGGAGAGTTGTGCACCATCACCCCGTCGGCGAAGTAGTTGTGCGAGCCCTCGACCTCGATATCGAAACGATCCATCTTTTGGTAATCGGTCTTCGATTCAATCTCTGTGACGCGGGCCGGCATCAGCTGCATCGTTTGTTCCACGAACTGCGGCGCTACCGCGCCATATCCGCGAAACCGAGGCAACAGCTTGTACCCCATTGATGGAGCCATATACGGCGCCACCAGCTCTTGGAACTTCGCGGATGCCTCAGTGGAGAACTGCAGCACCGCTTTGCCGGCCTTTCCCGGATAGCGCAATTTCACGTCCAGCCCGTAGTTGTCACGCAGGTAGTCGCAAAGCCGCTCCCGCGTTCCTTCCGTCATGGCCTCGACACAGATTTCGATTCGTCCACTGCCGCCGGCGGTACGTTCCTGCAATCCCTTGGAGCGCACGGTGAATGAGCCGTCATCCATGTACCAGATGGCCAACGATAGCGGGGTGAGCGCCTTGAGGTAGTCCTCGGAGAGGAACTTCTTGCCATCGCCGAGGTAAACCGCACTTCGCAATTCGTGCAGTTCCGCGAGAGGGGTGAAGTCGGCAAACACTGCGCCCTTGCTATTGACAGTACGACTGTGCGGAATGTTCCCCAGCAGGGAGACCTTCCAGTCGAGATATTCCGACTGCTTCGCCGCTGTCTCTTATACACATCTGACGCTGCCGAC
>NZ_JRMM01000101.1:0-16353 GCF_000972905.1 Mycobacterium sp. UM_Kg27 | reverse complement strand
CTCGCTGAACCGCCGGGCCCATGCGGCGGTCCCAGCTTCGCCTCTCCTACGTCGAGCCTCGCTGAACCGCCGGGCCCATGCGGCGGTCCCAGCTTCGCCTCTCCTACGTCGAGCCTCGCTGAACCGCCGGCGACTTGCCGCAGCACCGTGTTGGTCAGCGTCCGGGTGACATTCCACGGCTCGGTGTCGCCGAACTGCCAGGGCCGGGTCGCTCCGGTCAGCTCGCCGGCCGCCCCGGCCCGACGGTGGTCGCGTTCGCCGCGGCGTCCCGAAAGTTGGCGCGCCACATCACGTAACGCCGTTTCGCCGAGGCGGCGCATCGCCTTGGGCGACAGCCGCCACTGCCCGTCGGAGCTGCGGTCCAGGAAACCCTGGTTGAGCAGCGCACGTTCGAGCTCGGCCAGCGTGCGCGCGTCGACGGCGGCCTGATCGCCGAGCTGGCGGGCCAGCGCGTCGAGGTCGACGTCGTCCATGCTCGCGCCCGGATACGCCTGTGACAGCTGCTCGGCCAGCTGTTCTAGCTCGGCGATATCGGACAGTGCCTGGGCGCCCTCTCCCATCCCGAGCGGGTTATTGCCGGAGAACTCCGACGAGCCGGTCCAGTCCTCTCCCGGACGGGCCGCCTGCAGATGTGCGTCCAGTCGTCCCAGCGCCTGTTGCAAGGCCGGCGAGCCGAAGGCCTGTTCGGCCAACGCATCCAACTCGGCGCGCTGCTCGGCGCTCAGGCTGTTACGGAAGCGCTGCGCGGCGGCCGCCCGCTGGGCCAGCGAGTCCAGCAACTCCTCGACATTGCGCGGGTTCTCCGGAAAGAACTCACCGTGTTTGTCCATGAACTGCTGGAAATCCGCACTCGTGTCTTTTCCTTGAGAGTGCTTGTCCAACAGGTCATTGAGATCGTCGAGCATGTCGCTGACTCGTTGCCGGTCGGCGTCGGTGGCGCCCTCCAGCGCCTGCTTCATGCCGGCGAATCGCTGGTCGAGCATCTCGCGACCGAGCAGATCCTTGATCTTGTCGTAGGATTCGCGGGCCTCGCCGCTGCGCCAGTCGTAGTCGGCCAGTTCCTGCACCGCTTTGGCCGGCGACGGCGACAGCCCCTCGATCTGCATCTCGGCGAAACGGGCGTCGTCGTCGAGCGCGCGGGCCAGTTCTTTGCGTTCAGCGAGCACTGCTTCGTCGAGCAGCTTTTTGACCTCGGCCAGCGTTCCATCTAAGTTGTTGCGGCGCAACAGTTCCCGTCGTCGCCGCTGCGCCTCGGCGGCCAGCTGGTCGGCTCCGGTCAGGTTCTTGGTGCCGCGGCGCAGTAACTCTTGCAGTGCCCGCCGCGGCGACGTCCCCTCCATGACGTCCCGGCCGATCTCCTCCAGCGCCTCGGCCAGGTCGACCGGCGGCGCCAACGGATCCGGCCCACCGGAGTAGGCCGAATACCGGGAAGCGTGGCTTCGTGACGATCGCAAGCGCGGCGAAGCCGGGCGCAGCGGGTCGTCACCATCAGATCTAGCCATAGACGGTTTCACCCTCGTCGGAAGTCTTGTCGATGCGCTTGGCCAAATACAGCGCTTCCAAGGCCAACTCGAGCGCGGCGGCGCGTTCGCCGTCGGACTCCGCCCCCAGGCGCTGCGCGATGGCGTCGATCACCGGCAGATCCGGCAACGCCGCCAGCACCGCTTTGGCCGAAATGCGCTCGCCCGTCGTCACCGTCGCGTTCTCGACCGCCGCCACCAGCGGTCCCACGTCGATCCCGCCCAGTGCCCGCGACGCGGTATCGGCGGTAGCCCGGCGCAGCAGGTGCTCCAGCACTGCCTGCTCGCGGCCCTCCTCGCCGGATTCGAATTCCAGCTTGCCGCGCAGCACGTCGACGATCGTGCTCAGATCCACCACCCGAGCCACCGGGTCGGTTTCGCCCAGCACCGCACCGCGATGACGCGCCGAGGCCGCCACCGTCTCCGCGGCGGCGATCGCGAAGCGCGCCGAAACACCGGAGCGCTGATCCACCGAGCGCGACTCACGCAGATAGCGCGCGAATCGAGCCAGCACCGCCAGCAGGTAGTCGGGCACCTGGGCGCTCAGGTGTGCCTCCTGCGCGATCACGCCGACCTCGGCGTCGAGTTCCAGCGGGTAGTGGGTGCGGATCTCGGCGCCGAAGCGGTCCTTGAGCGGGGTGATGATGCGGCCGCGGTTGGTGTAGTCCTCAGGGTTGGCGCTGGCTACCACCAGCACGTCCAGCGGCAGCCGCAGCGTGTAGCCGCGCACCTGGATGTCGCGCTCCTCCATCACGTTGAGCATCGCCACCTGGATGCGCTCGGCGAGGTCGGGCAGTTCGTTGACGGCGACCACGCCACGGTGCGCCCGCGGGATCAGGCCGTAGGCGATGGTCTCGGGGTCCCCCAGGCTGCGGCCTTCGGCCACCTTGATCGGGTCGATGTCGCCCACCAGGTCGGCGACGCTGGTGTCGGGGGTGGCCAGTTTCTCGGTGTAGCGCTCGCTGCGGTGCCGCCACGCGACCGGCAGGTCGTCGCCGAGCTCGGCTGCCCGGCGAATCGACTCGGGCGTGATCGGCGAGTACGGGTGCTCTCCGAGCTCGGCGCCGGCGATCACCGGGGTCCACTCGTCGAGCAATCCGCTCAACGCGCGCAGCAGCCGGGTCTTGCCCTGGCCGCGCTCGCCTAGCAGCACGATGTCGTGACCGGCGATCAGCGCGCGCTCAAGCTGCGGCAGCACGGTGTCTTCGAACCCGAAGATGCCGGGCCAGATGGCTGCGGCATCGTCACCGTCGGCGAGTCGGGCCAACAGGTTCTCGGCGATCTCCTGTTTGACCCCCCTCTCACGATGGCCGGCAGCACGCAGCTCACCGAGAGTCTTGGGCAGATCGTGCGGGGCATTCAGCGCGGTCACCACTCCACGCTACGACGGGCGTGGTGGTCCGTCACGGTGTCCCGGTTTATCCGGTCGACCAATACCCGATACCCTGGGTACTGTGAACTTTCCGGAATGGCGCGAACGACCGGCTCAGACCTATTTCGGTCCGGCCTCCTGGCAGGCTCGACTGCTGGCTGCGGCCGCGGCGATCTTTTTGCGCACCTCGATCGCAGTGCTGACCCTGGTCGGCATGGTCGTCAACCGGTTCTGGCCCGCCGCTCTGCAGCGGGCGCGCCTCGACCTCATCGACCAGCCGATGCGCTACATCCGGGCCCTGCCCGGCACCGAGGTGACACCGGAGCGGTTGACCGACTGCCCGGCCGAGTGGGTGGTGGCACCGGGCGCGCGCGACTCGAACCGGGTGATCGTCTACTTCCACGGTTCGGCACTGATCACACTGGGCCTCAATTCCCACCGCCGCTTCGCCAGCAAGCTCTCCGCGGTCACCGGCGCGAAGGTGTTCAACGTCGGCTACCGGTTGGCGCCGCTGGCCGGGATCGACGAGGCCGTCGCCGACGGTCTGTGCGCCTATCGCCGCGTCCTCGACGCCGGGTTCACCGCAGATCACATTGTGGTGGCGGGAGATTCGGCCGGTGGCCTGATGGCGGTGAACACCGCGATCGCCGCACGTGATGCCGGGCTGCCGGCGCCCGCAGCTCAGGTGTTGATGTCACCGCTGACGTCGTCGGACATGGAGATCAAACGCGAGGCCGCGCGCAGCCACCGCGACCCGTTCTTCCCCTTCATGGCGTTCATGTTCATCTACCGCGTGTTCGCCACCGTGAACGGCACCCGCGAGCTGCCGGTGATGCCGCCGGAGGCAGAGCTGCGCGGGCTCGGGCCGTTCCTGCTGCAGGTCGGCAACAACGAGTTGCTGCGCAACGACGCGTTCGTGCTGGCCGACAAGCTTGCCTTCGCCGGGGTGCCGGCCTGGGTTCAGGTCTGGGACCGTGCGTTGCACATGTTCCAGCTCACCTTCGACTTCAACCCCGACGCCCGCCGAGCCGTCGCCGAGATCGCCGACTTCGTGGACTACGCGACGGCGGCCGCACCGAGCAATGCCGACTCGGCGCGCTCAGATACGGCCGTCCAGTAGCGTCAACAGCAGCGGAATCCGATTCGCCTCGATCTCGGGCTGGGGCAGCACGGCGCGCACGATCGCCGCACCGTCGAAGGTGTTGGTCAACAGCGCCACCAGATTCGGAAAGAGTTCCGGCGGAAAGGCATCCGCGCCGGGCAGCACCCGGGCGGCTTCGCCGATCTTGGCGCTGTATTCGGCGAGCACATGTTGCAGGGTGGCTCGCAGCTTCTCGTCGGTGCGCGCAGCGATCAGCAGCTCGTAGAGCACCGCGTTGGTGGAATTGGCGGTCAGGTCGCGCAGCACCGTCAGCACCGCCTCCAGCGCCGGCACCTCGGCCGGGATCTCGGCGACTTGCTTGCCGAACCGCTCCAGTTGGCGGCGCAGGACTTCCTGCGCGGTGGCCGCCATGAAGTCACCCATGGTGCCGAAGTGGCGGAACAACGCCCCGTCGGACACCCCGGCGCGCGCGGCGATCACCTTCGCCGACGCCCGGGCATAGCCGATCTCGGCGATGGTGGCGATGCTGGCGTCGAGCAATCCGGCGACAGTGGTCTCGCGGCGCTCCTGCTGAGTTCTGGCCATGCGCTAAACCGATTGCAGCTCACGGGATCCGGCGCGCAGGAATCGGCCGGTCTTCACCGTGGTGCCGTAGCCCTCGCAGAAGTGGCCGTTGCGGAACACCACCGTGCCACCCACGCCGGTCGCGACCACCGCGTCGTCGTTGCGGTTGACCATCCGGCTCAGATCGCCATAGAACGGCACCTTCTCCTCGTGGTAGCCGTCGACGGCGTCGGTCAGGCCCGCCGGGTCGATCACCACAAAGTCCGCACGGTCACCCTCTCGCAGCGTGCCGGCGTCGAACCCGAACCAATCGGCGACCTCGGAGGTCAGCCGGTACACCGCCCGCTGGACGCTCATGAACGGTCGTCCGGCCGCCTCGGCGTCGCGGACGCGCTTGAGCAGGCGCAGCGAGAAGTTGTAGAAGGCCATGTTGCGCAGGTGCGCTCCAGCGTCGGAGAACCCCATATGGATCACCGGTTCGTTGGCCAACTTGTCCAGCTGCTTGGGCCGGTGGTTGGCGACGATCGTGGTCCAGCGGACGTTGCGTTCGCCGTTGTCCACTAATACGTCGAGGAACGCATCCAACGGGTGCAGCCCGCGTTCCTGAGCGATCTGGCCGAAGCTCTTGCCGACCAGGCTGGCATCCGGGCATTCGACGATCACCGCGTCGTGGAAGTCACGGTGCCACAACGACGGTCCCAGCTTCTTGCGGTCGAAGGCCTTGCGGAAGTTACGGCGGTACTCGGTGTCGGCCAGCAGCGCGTTGCGCTCCAGCTGGTCGCGCAGATGCAGAGCGGCGGTTCCCGCCCCGAACTCCTCGAACACCGGCAAGTCGATTCCGTCGGAATACAACTCGAACGGCACCGGCAAGTGCTGGAACCGGACGCTGGAGCCCAGCACGGTGTTGAGCAGCCGAGCGCCGGGACCGAATACCCGGACCGCGCCCGGCGCCGACTTGGCGTCCGCGGAGACCAGCAGGCTCATCCGAACCCCGCGCCGCCGGCCGAACATGCCACTGCTGGTGAGGAAGAAGTTCAAGGCCGTCAGCGGGTTTCGGACGTCGGGTGCGCTCTGCAACATCCGGCCACGCTTGCGCAGCACCTTGATCAACCGACGGCGCTCCCGCCAGGTGGCGAACGTCGACGGCAGCGCCCGAGACCGGAACCGGTCACCGTCGAGCTTGTCGATGGGGGCGTCCATCCCGGACATGCCCAGCAGTCCGGCGTCGAGACCCTGATCGAGCAGGGCGGCCATCTTCTCCAACTCGGCGTCGGTCGGGACGACGCCGTCGGTGGTGGCGCGGTCCAAGCCGAGCACCGCGGTCCGCAGATCCGAGTGGCCCAGCATCGAGCTGATGTTGGGTCCGAGCGGCAACTCCTCAAGGGCACTCACGTACTCGGCGGGCGTGGACCAGGTCTTCTTGGACTGCAGCGCATCCAGCACGAACTTGCGCGGGACCGCCTCGACCCGGCTGAACAGGTCGGCGGCGTCCTCGGACTCGGCGTACACCGTCGACAGCGAACAGTTGCCCAGCAGCACCGTGGTGACACCGTGGCGCACCGATTCCCGCAGACCCGGGTCCAGCAGTACCTCGGCGTCGTAGTGGGTGTGCACGTCGATGAAGCCTGGGACCACCCACTTGCCGGCGGCGTCGATCACCTCCGGGCAGCCGGCCTCATCCAGCTGCCCCGCGACGATGTCGGCGACGATGCCGTCGCGAATGCCCAGGGTGCGGACCTGCGGGGCGTTGCCCAGGCCGTCGAACCACAGTCCGTTGCGGATGATCAGGTCATAGCCCACTACCGTCTCCCAACTTCGAGGTTGAGATAGATAGTGAGCGCTAACAATCTTTATTGTCAAGGGGTCAGCGCCCCGGGGAGTTATCCCCAGTTCGATTTTGATCCACAGATTCGCGTTCTGCCTGCGTCAATCCCGGACAGACTCAATAGAATTAGCACATGCGTTCGAATAACCGGGAAGTGATCGTCGAGGTGTTCGACGCGCTGGCCGCCGGGCTGGACCGGGCGCTGGACCTGGACTTCGAGGCGCTGACCCCGCGCGAGTGCCTGGCACTGCTGCGGCGCTGCGAAATGCTACGGCGCCGGCTCCCGGCAGTGGAACACCCTCTGGTCAACCAGATCGCCGCCACCGACCCCGCCGAGCTGGGCGGCAAGCCCCGCTGGGTGTTGGCGGACGCGTTGCACCTCACCCGCGGTGAAGCGGGCCGCCGTCTCACCGACGCCAAAGAACTGGGTCCGCGCCGGGCCATGACCGGCGAGCCCATGGAACCGGTGCTACCGACGGTGGCCGCCGCTCAGCGAGATGGACAGATCGCGGCCGCCCACATCGCAGTGATCCGGGCCTTCTTCAACTACCTACCCGACGACGTCGATGCGGGCACCCTGGCCCAGGCCGAACAGCAGCTGTCCGGTCTGGCCGCCGAGTGCCGGCCCGACGAGCTGGCCAAACTGGCTCAGCGGCTCGCCGACTACCTGCACCCCGACGGCAACTACACCGACGACCAGCGCGCCAAGCGACGTGGCTTGGTGCTGGGGCCCCAAGATCGTGACGGCATGAGCCCGATCAAAGGATTCCTCGATCCCCAGGCACGCGCCACCCTCGAGGCGGTACTGGCACGCTGGGCTGCCCCCGGCATGTGCAACGCCAACGACGAGACCCCTTGCACCAGTGGCACTCCCTCGCAGGGGGCGATCGACGCCGATACCCGCAGCGCCGCACAACGCAACCACGACGCGCTCACAGCCATGGGCCGCGCGCTGCTGGCCTCCGGAGAATTGGGGCAACACAACGGGTTACCGGCCAGCATCATCGTCTCGACCACGCTGGCCGACTTGGAAGCCGGTAGTGGGAAAGCCCATACCGGCGGCGGCAGCTGGCTACCCCTGCGTGATGTGATCGCCATGGCGAGCCACGCTCACCACTACCTGCGGATCTACGACGGCGCCAAGGAGTTGGCGCTGTTCCATACCAAGCGGCTGGCTTCGCCGGGGCAGCGAATCGTGCTCTACGCCCGAGAACGCGGCTGTTCCCACCCCAATTGCCCCGTCTCCGGCTACTACTGCGAAGTGCATCACGACGACACCTACGCGAACACCAAGCGCACTGACATCACCGGCCTGACCCTGCGCTGCGGCCCCCACCATGAGCTCATGACCTCAGGCGGATGGAAGACCCGGAAACGCCACGATGGCACCACAGAGACACTGCCATCGCCACACTTAGACCACGGTCAACCGCGGGTCAACTATTACCATCACCCCGAAAAACTACTGGGCGAGCACGGTTCCGGCGCCGACGAAGACGACGGACCCTAGCTCAGTGCGCGAAATGCCGCGCTCCCGTCAGGTACAGCGTGATCCCGGCCTCGGCCGCCGCCGCGGTCACCTCGTCGTCGCGCACCGAACCACCCGGGTGCACGATCGCCTTCACCCCGGCCGCGGTCAGCGTCTGCAGGCCGTCGGGGAACGGGAAGAACGCATCCGATGCAGCCACCGCACCGGCCACCCGCTCGCCCCCGCGCTCCACCGCCAGTCGGGCCGCGTCGACCCGGTTGACCTGGCCCATGCCCACGCCGATGGTGGCGCCGTCACCCGCGACCACGATCGCGTTCGATTTGACCGCGCGGCAGGCCCGCCAGGCGAAGACCAGGTCGGCCAGGGTGGCCGCATCGGCCGGTTCGCCGGTGGCCAGCGTCCAGTTCACCGGGTTGTCCCCGGAAGCGTCGAGGCCGTCGCGGCTCTGCATCAACAGCCCACCGCTGATCTGGCGCCATTCGGTGCCGCCGCGCAGTGGTTCGGAGGCCAGCAGCACCCGGATGTTCTTCTTGCGCGCCAAGATCTCCACGGCCCCGGCCTCGTAGGCCGGCGCGACGATCACCTCGGTGAAGATGGTGCTGACGTACTCCGCCATCTCCACGCTGACCTCGGTGTTGGCCGCGATGACGCCGCCGAACGCGCTCAGGGGGTCGCACTCGTGCGCCTTGCGGTGGGCATCGGCCACCGAGGTCGCCGAGACCGCGATGCCGCACGGGTTCGCGTGCTTGATGATGGCCACGCAGGTCTCTTCGTGATCGAACGCCGCGCGCCATGCGGCATCTGCATCGGTGAAGTTGTTGTAGGACATCTCTTTTCCGTGCAGCTGCTCGGCCTGAGCCAAGCCCGGCCACGCGCCGGCGTCACAGTAGAGCGCGGCCTGCTGGTGCGGATTCTCGCCGTAGCGCAGCTGCGCAGCACGGCGGTAGGTGCGCCCGTACCATTCCGGCAGTGCTTGACGCGGCTCTTCCGCCGGTTCGGAGGGGGCCAGCGTCGACGACATCCAGCTGGCGACGGCCACGTCGTACTCGGCGGTGTGCCGGAATGCCAGGGACGCCAAGCGCTTCCGCTCTTCGAGGGTGAAGCCGCCGGCGTTGACCGCGGCCAGCACACCGTCGTAGCCGAGCGGGTCGACCACCACGGCGACGCTGGGGTGGTTCTTGGCAGCCGCCCGGATCATCGAGGGCCCGCCGATGTCGATCTGTTCGACGCACTCGTCCTGGCCGGCACCGGAATCCACGGTCTCGCTGAACGGGTACAGGTTGACCACGACCAGCTCGAACGCTGCGATCTCCAGCTCATCGAGCGCCGCGGCATGCTCGGGCTTGCGCAGGTCGGCCAGCAGTCCGGCATGCACGCGGGGGTGCAGAGTCTTGACTCGGCCGTCGAGCACCTCGGGGAAGCCGGTCACCTGCTCCACGGGCGTCACCGGAATACCCTCGGCCGCAATCGACTTGGCGGTGGATCCGGTGGAGACGATATCCACGCCGGCGGCGTGCAGGCCGGCGGCCAGGTCGACCAGTCCGGTCTTGTCGTAGACGCTGATCAACGCCCGGCGAATCGGTCGCTTGCCGTCGGTCATCCTAGGGTTGCCTTTCGTCCGTTCCAGGTCACGCCGCCGGTCGCCAAGGCGGCCAGTACGTCAACCAGGAGCTTGCGCTCCACCTTCTTGATGCGTTCATGCAGAGAGTCTTCGTCGTCGCCGTCGAGCACGGCGACCGGTTCTTGGGCCAGCACCGGGCCGGTGTCGGTGCCGGCGTCCACCAGGTGCACGGTGCAGCCGGTGACCTTGACCCCGTAGGCCAGCGCCTCGGGGACCGCGTGCGCGCCCGGGAAGGAGGGCAGCAGTGCTGGATGGGTGTTGACGGTGCGCCCGAGAAACCGGTTCAGGAAATGCGATCCCAGAATCTTCATGAAGCCCGCCGAGACCACCAGATCGGGGTTGTGGGCCGCGGTGGCCTCGGTCAGCGCAAGGTCCCATGCCGCCCGGTTCGGATAGTCCCCCATCCGGACGGTGAACACCGGCAGCCCCGCCGCGGCAGCGACCTCCACCGCCCGGCAGTCGCGGTCGGTGCCGACGGCAACCACCCGCGCGGGGTAGTCGTCTACCGCTGCGGCCAGCAGCGACTCGAGCAGCGACCCGGTGCCCGACGCCAGCACCACCATCCGGGCGGGGACGCTGGGGGCCACATGGATCGGTTGCACGGTGACTGAGCCTAACGCGGTGATCGCAGGCGCGGCGAAGCCGGGCGCCGCGGCTCACCGCCATCGGCGGTGGCGGTTGCGAACGTAGCGAAGCTGGAACCGGCGCGAGAACCCGGCGGTTCAGCGAGGCTCGACGCAGGAGGGCCGAAGCTGGAACCGGCGCAAGAACCCCGCGGTTCAGCGAGGCTCGACGCAGGAGTGCCGAAGGTGGAACCGCCGCAAAACCCCCCGCGGTTCAGGCGGAGCGCTGCGCTCGCGCCCGGGCGACCCGAAGTGCGGCCGCCACGCCGTCCGTCCAGATCTCGACCATGTCCCAGGTGACCTCGGGATGGCCCATCGGCTGAGTCATCTTGCCGAGCTTGCTGACTCTTGCATACGCCAGGTCCTGAAAGTCGGGGTCGTCCAACTCGGGGAACTCGTCGTACTCACTGCAGAACCCCGCACCCTCCAGCTCGTCGTAGAGGGACTCGGCCACGTCATCGCTCAATCCGAGAGGTCGCGACTGCGGTGACGGCTCGGTCATCTGCATTCCGGCCTGGACGCCGTCCACCCAGATCAGGACCACCACGTCGAGCACCCGCTCATGGCCCGGCGGCAGGATCTGCCCGGTCAGCATCTCGGCCCGGACGCCCGCCAGCATGTTCAGGTTCCGCCGCCTGGGCACGCCAGATGGGCCATTCTTGCGGGCTGGCTCGGCGCTCACGACGTCGGTCATGTCGTCCCCCTGGAGTTCGGACGGTCGGCACCACCCATCCGATCAGCCAGCGGCGACATATATAAGGGACCGAAGTCCTTGATTTAGCGGTCGTATCCGTCGTCGTCGGTAAACATCAGGTCCTCGGGGTCTTCCAGCGGGCCCGGCGGCTGCGTCGGCGTGTGTGACCGAAACGTTCGCGGCGGCTCGGGTTCAGGCCTCCACTTCAACTCGCCGTCATCGGTGACCTCATCTGACTGGAAGCCCGGTTCGAAGTCATCGTCGAACAGCTCGTCGGTTTCGAAGGGCTCTCCGACGACAACGAGGTCCTCGGGATCGACGTCGGCGAGGGGCGCCGGCCCAGATACGGAGACGCCTTCGGGCTCCACGGGCCGCTCCGGGGCGGGTGGCAGCACACGCTGTGGCCCGACCACCGCGTCAGCCCGGACCCCGCCGATCATCACCACCGTTAGTGCTCCGATCGCGGCGAACCACCCGAACACCGCCGGACCGAACGTCAGCTGATCCACACCGACGTCGCCGAAGTTGCCCAACCGGCCTCCACCGGCCAAGCCGAGTACGGCCATCGACACCGCCGCGATGAATGCCGCCACCGCCACCTTGGCCAGAGCTGGAAGCAGCGGCAGCGGCCGGCGGGCGCACTGCTGGCCTACGGCAACCCCGGACGCCGCCCCGATGATCAGCAGCGCCACCCACGCGGGGCCCAACGGCGGGACGGGCGCCGCAGCCAGGATCGGCAGCGCGGGGATGTCGCCGCCGAGAACGGTGAAGGCACTGAACAGCGCGGGACCGATGTGTGCGCTCGAGCCGACCGCCATCGCCGTCGCGCCGACGAGCACATTGGGCACATACAGCAGGGCCAGCAGCGTCAGGCTGAGCTGGCCGAACAGTGAATCGGTGATCGCGTAGAGCTCATGCATAGTCCCCCAGTGCCAGATCAAGGAGCACACCGTCACCGCCCCGGCCAGGCCGAACAGCGCCAGCATGCCGGTGATCGCGGCTCGTACCGAGTCCGCCAGCCAATCCGGTAGCCGGGCCTCGGCCAGCGCCCGACGGCCCACCCGCGTCCCCAAGCCCAGCGCCGCACCGATCACGTGCACGAAAAACACGTGCGCGAAGGCGCTCAGGGCATGGGGGGTCTGCAGTTCGGTGATGACCGAGGCCGCGTCGTGAATGACCGCCAGGGAGACCGCGGCGATCAACAGTGGTCCACCTACCGCGGAAGCCACGATCCAGCGGATGACGAACCAGGAGGCTCCACGGGCGGTGGCCTGCGCGGTGGTTCGGGCCGTACCGGCCACCATCAGCAGCACCGGCAGCAGCGGCAGCGCGCCCAGGTCACGGCCGCCTATCGATACCGGCACCTGGTGCACGGCCAGCCACATGCTGGCGATGGCACCTGAGGCCCCGGTCATGTCACTGTTGGCGATCAGCAACTGCAGCAGTGTCACCGCTGCGATGATGGTCAACGCCACCACGGACGGCCCGAAGGCGACCCGTAGCAGGTCGCGGGTCGGGTTCGAGCCTGGTTTGACGCCGGTCACCGATGTCACGCTGCGAGCACGTTCAACTCGGCGCGCGGGCGCGGGTTAGGGCTGCGCCGGCCCCGACGAGGTGGAGCCACCCTGCGACTGCTGGCCACCCGTCGAGCTCTGATCCGAACCGGCTGCGCTGTGGCCACCGGTCGACGCACTCCCCGACCCACCGGACGACGGCGGGTTGTAGGACGGAAATCCGGTCGGCGGGGTCGGCGGCCCCTGCGGCGCCGCCTGCTGTGCGCCGGAGTTGAAAGCGCCCGTCGAAGGGGAGCCCTGCGCCTGCTGCGCGCCGAAGCCGCCGCTGGAAGGCGCGGAGGGGTAGCTGCCGTACGAGGACGGGTAGCCGGGCTGCTGTGGAGCCTGCTGGCCCTGGTGTCCCGGGTGGCCATAACCCTGCTGGCCGGGCTGACCGTAGTAGTTACCGCCCGGCGGCAGGCCGTACTGGGCATAGGGGTCGTACTTGGGACGCGGCGCCGGGGCAGTCACCACGCCGGCCTCCAGCAGCAGCGATCCGACCGCGGCGGCAGCCTGCAGGACGCTGAAGATCAGGATCAGCCACAGCCCCCAACCGATGGTGTAGCTACCACTGGCACCGGCGATCGTCGAAATAGCCAGCAGCGCACCCAGCGTCGAGACCACGGCGACCACCGCCGTGTAACTCTTCGCCTTGGGCAGCAGGGCCACCGCGGCCAGCAGTGCGGACAGCACCGCCAGCGGAACGGTGTGGCCTGCGTCGCTGAGGATCAGGGGGTAGTCAACATCGGTGATCGTCACGATCGGACCGAAGTTCGCCAGGTAGACACCCAGCCCCAACGCAACGACCGCGATTCGGAGGTATTGCGGCACTTTGCTCTCGACGTCGCCACCCGATTTCGCGAACGATGGGGTCGGTTGTCCGTAGGAGCCTGATGGTTGTGAAGGCTGGTAGCCGGGATTCCCGGGCGAGTAGGTCATGACCTCTCCTGTGCTTGTGGGCAGGCGCTGGTGGGCGGTGCGGCGCGCTTCGACCATCCACGCTAGCGCACTTGCGGGCCGAGTCGGTGGGTCAACACTGCGCGACCGGCACCCCCCCGTTGCCCACCGAACAGGAACACGTTCTAATCGGGGATATGGATTACGGGCTCGTGCTATTCACCAGTGACCGTGGCATCAACCCGGCAGCGGCCGCCAAACTCGCCGATGATCACGGTTTCACCACCTTCTATGTACCGGAGCACACGCATATTCCGGTGAAGCGACAGGCCGCGCACCCGACCACCGGCGACGAGTCCCTGCCCGATGACCGGTACATGCGCACCCTGGATCCGTGGGTCAGCCTGGGAACCGCATGCGCCGTGACCTCGCGGGTGCGGCTGTCCACCGCGGTGGCACTGCCCGTCGAGCATGATCCGATCACGCTGGCGAAGTCGATCGCCACCCTGGATCACCTGTCCGGCGGACGAGTCAGCCTGGGCGTCGGATTCGGCTGGAACACCGATGAATTGGCCGACCACGGCGTTCCCGCCGGCCGCCGGCGCACCATGCTTCGGGAGTACCTGGAGGCGATGCGGGCGCTGTGGACCGAGGAAGAGGCGTCCTTCGAAGGCGAGTTCGTGAACTTCGGCCCGAGTTGGGCTTGGCCCAAGCCCGTGCAGTCGCACATTCCGGTGCTGGTCGGTGCCGCCGGGACCGAGAAGAACTTCAAGTGGATCGCCCGCAGCGCCGACGGCTGGATCACCACGCCGCGTGACTTCGACATCGACGCGCCGGTCAAACTGCTGCAGGACACCTGGGCGGCCGCCGGCCGCGACGGAGCACCGCAGATCGTGGCGCTGGATTTCAAGCCGGTGCCCGAGAAGCTGGCGCACTGGGCCGAGATCGGTGTCACCGAGACTCTCTTCGGGCTGCCCGACAAGTCCGAGTCCGAGGTGGCGGCTTATGTGGAGCGCCTGGCTGCCAAGCTGGGGCTCAGCGCCTAGCGCAGGAGCCCCCACTCCGCGCGAAGGTGCGTGTTTGTACGGCGACACGCCAGTTCTGCTGACATTCTGTGCACCCTCGCGGCGGAACGGTGGTGGAGGTCAGCGCGGAGAACAGCGGTTGCCGTAGTCGAACGCGTGCACCGTCACCGGAGCGCCCAGCGGCTCGCCGTCGGACAACAACGCCACCAGGTCTTCGTCTTCGGTGGTCGCCAGGAACCGGCTGCCGTCGGCGTCGAGCCGGCCGATGATGATCCCGGTGCGGGTCTGCCAGTCGTAGCGGACGCTGTAGGTCTCGATGGTGGCCGGGCCCTCGGCCTTCTCGGTGACAGGCACGGTGGCGGCGGCATCGATCTGCGGCTGCAGTTCGGCACTGCGATCCGGCGTCCACGGCACCGGAGTGGTCGCATACACCCCGGCTGCGTACTTGCTCATCATGCCGCCGTTGGCCCCGACATAGGCGAATTGCCCAGGGACACTTCGCGCTGCGGCGACGGCCTCGGCGATCGCGTGCATCGAATAGTTGTTGCCGGCGCCACCGAAGAAGGGCAGCCCGCCGGTCAGGGTCAGGCCGCGTGGGTCGTCGGCGGACAGGCCGAAGGCGTCACAGATGGCGAACACCGGCACCGGGAAGCAGCTGTAAAGGTCCATGGCGGCGACGTCGTCGAAGCCGATCCCGGCCATCTCGAGCGCCTCGTTGGTGGCCGCCACCGCAGCCGGGTAGGCGCCCAGGTCCACGCGATCCAGCAGCCGCTGGGAACGCAGTGCGGCGTGACCGTGCAGGTACACCCAGCGGTCTTCGGGAACCCCCAGGCGTCGGGCGGCCTGCACCGACATCACCAGCACCGCGGCACCCTGGTTGACCTGATCGCGCGCCACCAACAACCGCGGGTAGGGGTCGCAGATCATCCGGTTCTCGGTGCTGATCGTGATCAGTTCATCGACCGACCGCTCCACCGGCGAGGCCGAGAACGGGTTCTTGGCCGCGATCTTGGTCATCGGGGCGAACAGCTCCCCCATGGCCTGCAGGTAGTCGGCGGTGCTGCGGCCCAGCCGGGACCGGCGGGCGTTCTCCAATAAGCCGTACTGCACCGCCGGGCTGGTCAGCCCGTGCATCACGGTGTAGTGCTCGACGAAGTCCTCCAGGCCATAGCCGCGGTCTTCGAACTGGCCCTCGACGGTCTCGTTGAAATCCGGCTTCTTGTCGGCCTTGGCGTAGTGGCGCAACGTCGATGTCGCGTCGGATCCGCACAGCAGCACCACGTCTGCGGTGCCGGCCACGATCTCGCCGGCGAACTCGGTCAGCAGCGCCTGCGGCCCCTGCCCGCCCACTTTGTCCAAGATCGCGCGCGCCGGATCCGCATCGATCCGCCGCGCCACCGACCGCGGGAAGTTGTTCGACTTCCCCAGCGGTGCAGGGGTATTCGGGATGGAGATCTCGAATTGGCGGGTTGCGGCCACCGTGTCGATGGCCGAGGCGACCTCCGCTGCGTTCGCGCCACAGTCGGCCAGCGCGGCCTGCGCGGCGGCGGCGGCCAACTCCACCGGCGACATGGCGCGATAGCCGGCGTCGTCGATGCGCTCGGCGGCCTGCCCGACGCCGACCACGACGGGAGTGCGGGGATCGATACTCACGGTTTCACCTCACCACAAATGCCGACCGTGCCGTCTCATACGCGACGCGCTGCTGGCGGCGTACGAAACGGCACGGTCGGGGTTGTTCTTGCCTACAGGCTCTCGAGGATCTGTCGAGCCAGGGCCGCGGTGGCCGACGGGGTCTTGCCCACCTTCACCCCGGCAGCCTCCAGTGCCTCCTGTTTGGCGGCCGCGGTGCCCGACGAGCCCGACACGATGGCGCCGGCGTGGCCCATGGTCTTGCCCTCCGGCGCGGTGAACCCGGCCACGTAGCCGACGACCGGCTTGGTGACGTGGGCCTTGATGTAGGCCGCGGCCCGCTCCTCGGCGTCGCCGCCGATCTCGCCGATCATCACGATGACCTTGGTCTCGGGGTCCTTCTCGAACGCCTCTATGGCTGTCTCTTATACACATC
>NZ_JRMM01000100.1:0-16419 GCF_000972905.1 Mycobacterium sp. UM_Kg27 | reverse complement strand
CAGTACGGCGGTGTCGGCGGTGCCGGTGGTGCGGGCGGTGCGGTCACCGGGACCGGGGATGGCGGCGACGGCGGAGCTGGCGGCAAGGGCGCCGGAGCGACCGGCTGGAAGTCCGACGGCACCTGGGGCATCGACGGCTTCACCAACAAGTTCGGGGCCGGCACCGTCCTGGGCGTCTCGGGCGCCGGTGGCGCGGGCGGCGCGGGTGGCGCGGCGACGACCGGCGACGGCGGTAAAGGTGGCGAGGGTGGCGATGGCGGCGCCGCCGCCGCAGACGCTTCTGGCACCACGGTCATCTGGGGCGGCACCGGCGGCGCGGGCGGTGCCGGTGGCGCCGCAACCGTCAAGGCCCCCGAGGGCGACGCCCCCCCGGCCGTCAGCGGCAAGGGTGGCGAAGGTGGCGCAGGCGGTGACGGCGGCCAGGGCACCATCACCGGTGGCAGCGGCGGCAGCGGCGGCGCCGGCGGTGCCAGCACCAGCAAGGAGGGTGGCGACGGCGGCGACGGCGGTAGTGGTGCCAAGGGCACCGGCTGGAATGACGCCAATGGCAGCGTGACCGGCAAGGGCCAGATCCTGGGCTTCGGCGGCAGCGGCGGCAAGGGTGGCGCCGGCGGCAATGGTGTGACCGGCGGCAATGGTGGTGACGGCGGTGAAGGCGTCAGCGGCATTGACGGTGGCAACAAGTTCGGCTCCGGCGGCACCGGGGGAGCCGGCGGGGCCGGTGGCACCGGCACCACCGGTAACGGCGGCAACGGCGGACAGGGCGGAAACAGCGGCGGCGGCAGCTGGCGGGCCCAGAACGGCGGCGCCGGTGGAGCCGGTGGCAACAGCACCGAAGGTGACGGCGGTATCGGCGGCGCCGGCGGTAACGGCGGCAGCCTGACCAGCAACGGCGGCACCGCACCGACCAACGGCAGGCCCGTGCAGGTTGGCGCCGGAGGTGCGGGCGGCAACGGTGGCAGCAGCACCGCGACCAACACCGAAGGTGAAGGTGGCGATGGCGGCAAGGGTGGTAACGGCGGCGACGGCGTCGGCACCGTCAAGGGTGGTGCCGGTGGCACCGGTGGCACCGGCGGCAAGTCGGGCAGCGTGGCGGGAACGGCGGGCACCAAGCCCCCCGCGCCCACCAACACCAGCGGTGTCGAAGGCGGCGCCGGCGGCGCTGGAGCCGAGCCCAAGGCTCCTTAACCCACTCGACGAGAGCCCCGCACACCGCGTGCGGGGCTTTCGTCGTCATGTCGATAAGATCGACGCTTGCGTCTCAGCCACAATCACAGCCAGTAGGGGGAGTTTCGTCCGTGGGCAATCAGCCTGCTGAACAGTTGGCCCCGTCCGTCGTCTCCGACGCGACCCTGACCTCAGCGCTGCAGGCGGCGCAGGCCGCGTTTGCCGCGGCCGCCGACCTGGATGCGCTGGCCCACGCCAAAACCGAGCACCTCGGTGACAAGGCGCCGCTGGCGGTGGCCCGCCAGGCGCTGGCCAAGCTGGACAAGACCGAGCGTGCCGACGCGGGCAAGCGCGTCAATGCCGTGCGCACCGATGCCCAGCGCGCCTACGACGAGCGCCTGGCGGCCCTGCGCGCCGAACGCGACGCCGCCGTGCTGGCCGCCGAGAGCATCGACGTCACGCTGCCCTCGGCCCGCAAGCCCGTGGGCGCCCGGCACCCCATCACCATGCTCGCCGAACACGTCGCCGACACCTTCGTCGCGATGGGCTGGGAACTGGCCGAGGGCCCCGAGGTCGAAGCCGAGCACTTCAACTTCGACGCGCTGAACTTCCCGGTCGACCACCCCGCGCGCAGTGATCAGGACACCTTCCACATCGCCCCGCCCGGATCGCGGCAACTGCTGCGCACCCACACCTCCCCGGTGCAGATCCGCGCCCTGCTGGCCCGCGAACTGCCGGTCTACGTCGTTTCGATCGGGCGCACCTTCCGCACCGACGAACTCGACGCCACCCACACCCCGGTGTTCCACCAGGTCGAGGGGCTCGCGGTCGACCGCGGTCTGACCATGGCGCACCTGCGCGGCACCCTGGACGCCTTCGCCCAGTCCGAGTTTGGGCCGGCCGCCAAGACCCGTATCCGGCCGCACTTCTTCCCGTTCACCGAACCGTCGGCCGAGGTCGACATCTGGTTCGAGGGCAAAAAGGGCGGGCCCGGCTGGGTGGAATGGGGTGGCTGCGGGATGGTGCACCCCAACGTCTTGCGTGCGGTGGGCATCGACCCGGCCGAATACTCCGGCTTCGCGTTCGGTATGGGATTGGAGCGAACCCTGCAGTTTCGCAACGGAATCCCCGACATGCGCGACATGGTCGAGGGCGACGTCCGGTTCTCCCTGCCATTCGGGGTGGGCGCCTGATGCGTATTCCCTACAGCTGGTTGCGTGAGATGCTGATCGCCGGAGCGCCGGGATTCGACATCACCGCCGCCGAACTCGAGCAGGCGCTGCTGCGGATCGGCCACGAGGTCGAGGGCGTGCACACCCTGGGCCCGGTCACCGGGCCGTTCAAGGTCGGCCGGGTGGTCGAGATCGAGGAACTCACCGAATTCAAGAAGCCGATCCGGGCCTGCCGTGTCGACGTCGGCGAGGCCGAGCCGCGTGACATCGTCTGCGGTGCCAGCAATTTCGCCGTCGGTGACTTGGTGGCCGTCGCACTGCCCGGCGCGGTGCTGCCCGGTGATTTCACCATCGCCACCCGCAAGACCTACGGCCGCACCTCCGACGGCATGATCTGCTCGGCGTCCGAAATACGGCTGAGCACCGACCATTCCGGCATCCTGGTGCTGCCGGAGGGCACCGCCGAGCCCGGTGCGGACGCCGCGGAAGTACTGGGCCTCGACGACGTGGTCTACGAGCTGGCCATCACCCCCGACCGCGGCTACTGCATGTCGGTGCGTGGGCTGGCACGCGACATCGCCTGCGCCCTGGACCTGGACTTCGCCGACCCGGCTGCGGTGCCGGCGCTGCCCGCCGAGGGTGAGGCGTGGCCGCTGAGTGTGCAGCCGGGCACCGGGGTACGCCGCTTCGCGCTGCGCAGCGTCACCGGCATCGACCCGGCAGCGGTATCGCCGTGGTGGCTGCAACGTCGCCTGGCGCTGTGCGGCATCCGGGCGATCTCCCCGGCCGTCGACGCCACCAACTACGTGATGGTCGAACTCGGCCACCCGATGCACGCCCACGACCGGGCCCGCATCACCGGCGGCTTCGACGTCCGCTTCGCCGCGCCCGGCGAAACCGTCAACACCCTCGATGGCATCGAACGCAAACTGGAACCGGTCGACGTGCTCATCGTCGACGACGTCGCCACCGCCGCGATCGGCGGCGTGATGGGCTCGGGCAGCACCGAAATGCGCGACGACTCAACCGATGTGCTGCTGGAGGCCGCGATCTGGGACCCCGCCGCGGTGTCACGGACCGCGCGGCGGCTGCACCTGCCCAGCGAAGCCGCTCGGCGCTATGAGCGCTCCGTGGATCCGGCCATCTCGGTGGCCGTGTTGGACCGCTGTGCGAGCCTGCTGGCCGAAATCGCCGGGGGAGTCATCGAATCGGGCCTGACTGACTGGCGCGGGGAGCCGCCCGTCGAGAACTGGAGCCAGGCTCCGATCGAGATTCCCGCCGACCTGCCGGACCGCACCGCGGGGGTGAGCTACCCCGGGGGCACCACGGTTCGGCGGCTGACCCAGATCGGCTGCGAGGTGGCGGTCGCCGGGGACGTGTTGACCGTCACCCCGCCGAGCTGGCGCCCAGATCTGCGCCAGCCGGCCGACCTGGTCGAGGAGGTGCTGCGGCTGGAGGGACTGGAGTCCATTCCGTCGGTGCTGCCCGCCGCGCCGGCCGGGCGTGGCCTGACTGCCACCCAGCGTCGGCGCCGCGCGATCGGCAAGTCGCTGGCCCTGGCCGGCTACGTCGAGGTGCTGGCCACGCCGTTCCTGCCCGCCGGAGTGTTCGACACCTGGGGGCTGGCCGACGACGACCCGCGCCGCGCCACGGTGTCGGTGCTCAACCCGCTGGAGGCCGACCGGCCCCAGCTGGCCAGTACTTTGCTGCCCGGACTGTTGGAAGCCTTGGGCCGCAACGTGTCCCGCGGCATGAGTGACGTCGCCCTGTTCGCCATCGCCCAAGTGGTGCAGTCCGCGGGTCCCGCCGAGTTCCCGGCCGTCACACCTGCCAGGCGCCCGACCGACGCCGAGATCGACGGAATCGATGCCGCCCTGCCGCGCCAGCCGCAGCACATCGCGGTCGCACTGACCGGCCTGGCCGAACCCCGGGGACCATGGGGCCCGGGCCGGCCGGTGGAAGCCGCCGACGCCATCGAGGCGGCACGGGTGATCGCCCGCGCCAGCGGCGTCGAGGTCACCCTGCGCTCCGCGGCCCACCTGCCGTGGCATCCGGGCCGCTGCGCCGAGGTGCTCGTCGGCGAGACCCTGATCGGCCACGCCGGCCAGCTGCACCCGGCCGTCATCGAACGCGCCGGCCTGCCCAAGGGCACCTGTGCCGTCGAGCTGAACCTGGACGCCATTCCAGTGACCGCAGCGCTGCCGGCTCCCCGGGTGTCGCCGTTCCCGGCGGTGTTCCAGGACCTGGCCCTGGTGGTCGATGAGAAGGTGACCGCGCAATCGGTGGCCGACGCGGTGCGCGAGGGCGCCGGAGAGCTGCTGGAGGACATCGCACTGTTCGACGTCTACACCGGCCCGCAGGTCGGCGAGGGCCGCAAGTCGCTGGCGTTCGCGCTGCGCTTCCGGGCCGCCGATCGCACGCTGACCGAGGACGAGGCCAGTGCGGCCCGCGACGCCGCCGTGATCCGCGCCGGGGAGGCCGTCGGCGCCGCCCTGCGGGGCTAGACTTCCGAGCCCGGCGGCACGGTCAACTTCCTCAGTCCAGTGCCAGCACCGAGCGCAGGGCGGTGTCGACGTCTTGCAGCTCGCCGGTACTCAACCGGCCGACGAACTCGCCGAGGCGCTGCTGCGGATCGATCACGGTGAGTTGCTCGACCAGCACGCGGGTTGTGCCGCCGCCGATTTCAATTTCTGGGCGGAACGAGGCCGCGCGACGGCCGGTCGAGGTTGGCGCGACGATCCAGGTCGATAGCGGAAGATCATCGGACTGCACCACGACCGCGTAGCGCCACCCGGATTGCTCGTGGCCGCGTGCTTCCTTCGGGGCTCGCAGGCGGTACACGTCACCACGCACGGATGGTGTCCATCTCTGCTGCGAGCTCGCGCGAGGCAGCAACATCGTCGGGGTCGTTGCGCAGTTCTTCGGCTTCGGCACGCATACGCTCCCGGCGGCGAGCGCGTTCGGCATCCAAGATCGCCGCGCGAGCGGCCTCCGACCGCGAACGGCCCCCGCTGGTCAGCTCGGCCAAGGCCCGTTCCACCTCGGAATCAGTGCGGATCGTCAAAGTCCCCATCGTGCCTATCGTAGTCGGCAATGCACGAGTTTCCGCTTACATTCTGTACTGCCGCTGGTCAGATGCGCGGCATCCACGGGCTTGCCCGGGAAACAGCTGGGCAAGCTCGCAGTGGCGTACCCGGGGAGTCCGTGCTGGGATGGATCCAGCTTTCCTCGCCAAACAGCTTCGAGAGGACGCGCTCAGATGACCGAAACGTACGACGTCGTCGTCCTCGGTGCCGGACCGGTCGGGGAGAACGTCGCCGACCGCGCCCGCGCCGCCGGGCTGAGCGTGGCGATCGTGGAACGCGAACTCATCGGCGGCGAATGTTCCTACTGGGCCTGCGTGCCCAGCAAGGCCCTGCTGCGGCCGGTGCTCGCGCTCGATGATGCGCGCCGCGTCGACGGCGCACGACAGGCCGTCAGCTCTTCGATCGATGCCGCCGGGGTGTTTCGGCGCCGCAATCACTATGTGGGGGACTGGAACGACTCCGGGCAGGCCGACTGGATCGAGGGGGTCGGAGCGACGCTGGTGCGCGGCCACGGTCGCCTGGACGGGCCACGACGGGTGGTGGTCGCCACCGACGGCGGCGACGTGACGCTGACCGCCCGGCACGCCGTCGTCATCTGCACCGGAACCCGCGCGTCCCTGCCGGATCTGCCGGGCATGGCCGACGCCCGTGCGTGGACGAACCGCGAAGCCACCGAGGCCACGTCGGTGCCGGGGCGCCTCGCCGTGGTCGGGGCCGGCGGTGTGGGCGTCGAGATGGCCACCGCCTGGCAGGGATTGGGTTCGGCGGTGACGCTGCTGGTGCGCGGCTCGGGGTTGCTGCCGCGGATGGAACCGTTCGTCGGCGAATACGTCGCTCGCGGGCTGGCCGACGCCGGAGTCGACGTGCGCACCGGTGTTTCGGTGGCCCGGCTCGAGCGGGCGGGCGACGGCCCGGTGCGCCTGGAGCTGACCGACGGCACCGAGCTCGACGTCGACGAGATCTTGTTCGCGACCGGCCGCACCCCGCTCACCGGCGACATCGGCCTGGAAACCGTCGGACTCACCCCCGGCGACTGGCTGGAGGTCGATGACACCTGCCGGGTGCGCGCCGTCGAGGAGGGGTGGCTGTATGCCTGCGGCGACGCCAATCACCGCGCACTGCTCACCCACGAGGGCAAATATCAGGCGCGCATCGCCGGCGACGCCATCGGCGCCCGGGCCGCCGGGGAGCCACTGGACACCGCGCCGTGGGGCATGCACGCCGCCACCGCCGACCACCACGCCGTACCGCAGGTCTTCTTCACCGACCCCGAGGCGGCCGCGGTCGGGCTCACCGCCGAGCAGGCCGAGCGGGCCGGCCACCGGGTGCAGGTGGTGGACGTGGAGATCGGCGACACGGTGATGGGGGCCAATCTGCACGCCGACGGCTACCGCGGGCGGGCCCGCATGGTGGTCGACGCCGACGAATCGGTCCTGCTCGGCGTGGCCTTCGTGGGCCCCGGCGTGGCTGAGCTGCTGCATTCGGCCACCGTCGCCGTCGCCGGCCGGGTGCCGATCAGCCGGCTGTGGCACGCCGTGCCGTGTTTCCCGACGATCAGTGAGATCTGGCTGCGACTGTTGGAGGCCTACCGCGATGCCGGAGCGGCCTGACGGTCGGCTACCGTGCAGCTGGCACGTTCGTGCCCGCACCCCGCCGTAATTAGTTTGCGTATAAACGCATAATCATGCAGAATCGCCGAGTGACCAAAGCGATCAAAGTGGCGGTGGCTGGTGCCAGCGGCTACGCCGGCGGGGAGATCCTGCGGCTGCTGCTCGGGCATCCCGCCTACGCCGACGGCCGGCTGAGCATCGGCGCCCTGACCGCCGCCGGCAACGCCGGCAGCACCCTGGGCGAACAGCACCCGCATCTGGTGCCGCTGGCCGACCGCGTCCTCGAGCCGACCGAGGTCGACACCCTCGCCGGACACGACGTGGTGTTCCTCGGCCTGCCGCACGGGCATTCGGCGGTGCTCGCTGAGCAACTCGACGACAACACCCTGGTGGTGGACTGCGGCGCGGACTTCCGGCTGGGCGATCCGACCGACTGGGAACGCTTCTACGGCTCGGCGCACTCCGGCACCTGGCCCTACGGTCTGCCCGAGTTGCCCGGCGGTCGCGACAAACTCAAGGACGCCCGGCGAATCGCGGTGCCGGGCTGCTACCCGACCGCGGCGCTGCTGGCGCTGTTCCCGGCCGTCGCCGCCGGACTGGTGGAACCCGACGTCACCGTGGTCGCCGTCAGTGGCACCTCCGGCGCCGGAAAGGCCGCCAAGGTCGACCTTTTGGGCTCGGAGGTCATCGGATCGGCGCGGGCCTACAACATCGGCGGCGCCCACCGGCACACCCCGGAGATCAGTCAGGGACTGCGGGCGGTCACCCACCGCGACGTCAGCGTCGCGTTCGTCCCGGTGCTGATCCCGGCATCGCGGGGCATCTTGGCCACCTGCACCGCCAAGACCACGGCGCCGCTGTCGGAATTGCGCGTGGTCTACGAAAAGGCCTATCACGACGAGCCGTTCGTGTACCTGCTGCCCGAAGGCCAGCTGCCCAAGACCGGATCGGTGATCGGCAGCAACGCCGCCCACCTTGCGGTCGCCGTGGACCAGGACGCCTCGACGTTCATCGCGATCGCGGCGATCGACAACCTGGTCAAGGGCACCGGCGGCGCAGCCGTGCAGGCGATGAACCTGGCGCTGGGCTGGCCGGAGACCGAAGGGCTTTCCGTTGTAGGAGTGGCGCCATGACTGACGTTCGGCTGGTGCGCGAGCAGGGTGTCACCGCACCCGGAGGATTCCGGGCCGCGGGAATCGCGGCCGGTATCAAGGTTTCCGGGAATCCGGATCTGGCGCTGGTGTTCAACGAGGGCCCGGACTATGCGGCGGCCGGTGTGTTCACCAGTAACCAGGTCAAGGCCGCGCCGGTGCAGTGGAGCCAGCAGGTGCTCAAGGGCGGCCGGCTGCGGGCGGTGATCCTGAACTCTGGCGGCGCCAACGCCTGCACCGGGCCGGGCGGTTTCCAAGACACGCACACCACCGCCGAAGCGGTCGCGGCGGCACTGTCGCACTGGGGCACCGAGACCGGGGCCGCCGAGGTGGCGGTCTGCTCCACCGGTCTGATCGGTGACCGGCTGCCGATGGACAAGCTGCTGGCCGGTGTCACCGACGTGGTGCAGGCCATGGCCGGCGGCCTGGTCGGCGGAGACGAAGCCGCCCGCGCCATCATGACCACCGACACCGTCCCCAAACAGGTTGCGCTGCACCACAAGGGCGACTGGACCGTGGGCGGCATGGCCAAGGGTGCCGGCATGCTGGCGCCGTCGCTGGCCACCATGCTGGTGGTGCTGACCACCGACGCCAAGGTCGACGCGGCCGCGCTGGACGCCGCCCTGCGGCGGGCCACCGCGGTGACGTTCGACCGGCTCGACATCGACGGCAGCTGCTCCACCAACGACACGGTGCTGCTGCTGGCGTCGGGCGCCAGCGAGATCACGCCCAGCCAAGACGACCTGGACGCCGCGGTGCTGGCCGTCTGCGACGACCTGTGCGCCCAGCTTCAGGCCGACGCCGAGGGCGTCACCAAGCGGGTGTCGATCACCGTCAGCGGCGCCGGCAGCGACGCCGACGCCCTGATCGCCGCGCGGATCGTGGCCCGCGACAGCCTGGTCAAGACCGCGCTGTTCGGCTCGGACCCCAACTGGGGGCGGGTGCTGGCCGCCGTCGGGATGGTGCCGTTCACCATCGACCCCGACCGGATCACGGTGTCGTTCAACGGATCCCCGGTCTTCTCCGACGGAACGCCGATGCCCGGAGCCCGGGAGGTCGACCTGTCCGGGGCCGACATCCGCGTGACCGTCGAACTGCACCTCGGCAGCGGGCAGGCCATGGTGCGCACCACCGACCTGTCACACGCCTACGTCGAAGAGAATTCCGCGTATTCCTCATGACAGAACTCACCACCACCGTCAAAGCCCAGGTACTGGCGGAAGCCCTGCCGTGGCTCAAGCAGCTGCACGGCAAGATCGTCGTCGTCAAGTACGGCGGCAACGCCATGACCGACGACACCCTCAAGCACGCGTTCGCCGCCGACATGGCCTTCCTGCGCAACTGCGGCATCCACCCGGTGGTGGTGCACGGCGGCGGGCCGCAGATCAGCGCCATGCTCAAGAAACTCGGCATCGAAGGGGACTTCAAGGGCGGATTCCGGGTCACCACACCGGAAGTGCTCGACGTGGCGCGCATGGTGCTGTTCGGTCAGGTCGGCCGCGAACTCGTCGGCCTGATCAACGCCCACGGCCCGTACGCGGTGGGCATCACCGGCGAGGACGCCGCGCTGTTCACCGCGGTGCGGCGCAGCGTGAACGTCGACGGGGTCGCCACCGACATCGGGCTGGTCGGCGACGTCGACAAAGTCAACACCGCCGCGGTGCTGGATTTGATTGCCGCAGGCCGGATTCCGGTGGTCTCCACCCTGGCGCCAGATCCCGACGGGGTGGTGCACAACATCAACGCCGACACCGCGGCGGCCGCGCTGGCCGAAGCGCTGCAGGCCGAGAAACTGTTGATGCTCACCGACGTCGACGGCCTCTACACCGACTGGCCCAACACCGATTCGCTGGTCAGTGAGATCGACACCGCCACATTGGAGCAACTGTTGCCGCGACTGGAGTCCGGCATGATCCCCAAAGTCGAAGGCTGCCTGCGCGCCGTCCGCGGCGGGGTGCCCAGCGCCCACATCATCGACGGCCGCGTCGAACACTGCGTGCTGGTTGAGCTTTTCACCCACGCCGGCACCGGAACCAAGGTGGTAAACCCATGAGTCTTCAAGACCGCTGGCAGGCGGTGATGATGAACAACTACGGCACCCCGCCGCTGGCACTGGTCAGCGGGGAGGGCGCGGTGGTGACCGACGATTCGGGCAAGAGCTACGTCGACCTGCTGGGCGGCATCGCGGTCAACGTGCTCGGCCACCGGCACCCTGCGGTGATCGAGGCCGTCACCGCCCAGCTGAACACGTTGGGCCACACCTCCAACCTGTATGCCACCGAGCCGGGCATCGCGCTGGCCGAGGGCCTGGTAGGCCATCTGGGCGTCCCGGCGCGAGTCTTCTTCTGCAACTCGGGAACCGAGGCCAACGAAGTGGCCTTCAAGATGACCCGGCTCACCGGCAAGACGAAGATCGTTGCCGCCCAAGGCGCTTTCCACGGCCGCACCATGGGGTCACTGGCGCTGACCGGGCAGCCCGACAAGCAGGCGCCGTTCGAGCCGCTACCCGGCGACATCATCCACGTGCCCTACGGCGACACCAAGGCGTTGGCCGCGGCTGTCGATTCGAGCACCGCCGCAGTGTTTCTGGAGCCGATCATGGGGGAGGGCGGCGTCGTCACCCCACCCGCCGGCTACCTGGCCGAGGCCCGCGGTATCACCGCCGCCCACGGCGCCCTGCTGGTGCTCGACGAAGTCCAGACCGGGATCGGGCGCACCGGCGCCTTCTACGCCCACCAGCACGACGGCATCACCCCCGACATCATCACGCTGGCCAAGGGCCTGGGCGGCGGCCTGCCCATCGGTGCCTGCCTGGCGGTCGGCGCGGCCGGTGACCTGCTGACGCCGGGCCTGCACGGCAGCACCTTCGGCGGCAACCCGGTGTGCACCGCGGCGGCGTTGGCGGTGCTGCGGGCGCTGGCCGACGGCGACCTGATCGCCCGGGCCGCCACGCTGGGCAAGACGCTGAGCCACGGCATCGAGGAACTGGGCCATCCGCTGGTCGACCACGTCCGGGGCAAGGGCCTGCTGGCCGGCGTGGTGCTCACCGAGCCCAAGGCCAAGGCCGTCGAACTGGCCGCCCGCGAGGCCGGCTTCCTGGTCAACGCCGCCGCGGCGGGCGTGGTCCGGCTGGCGCCGCCGCTGATCGTCACCGAGGAACAGATCGGCAGCTTCATCACCGCCCTGCCGGGCATCCTCGACACCGCCCAGGAGGCAGCACAATGATCCGCCACTTCCTCCGCGACGACGACGTCACACCGGCCGAGCAGGCCGAAATCCTGGCTCTGGCAGCAGAACTGAAAGCGGCGCCGTTCAGCCGGCGGCCGCTGGAAGGCCCGCGCGGAGTGGCGGTGATCTTCGACAAGAACTCCACCCGCACCCGGTTCTCCTTCGAGATCGGCATCGCCCAACTCGGCGGGCACGCCGTCGTCGTCGACGGCCGCTCCACCCAGCTGGGCCGCGACGAAACCCTCGAAGACACCGGGCAGGTGCTGTCGCGGTACGTCGATGCCATCGTGTGGCGCACGTTCGCCCAGGACCGGCTGACCGCGATGGCCAGCACCGCGACGGTGCCGATCGTCAACGCGCTCTCCGATGAGTTCCACCCCTGCCAGGTGCTGGCCGACCTGCAGACCATCGCCGAACGCAAAGGCGCACTCAAGGGGCTCAAGCTGACCTACCTCGGCGACGGCGCCAACAACATGGCGCACTCGCTGATGCTCGGCGGGGTGACCGCCGGGGTGCACGTCACCGTCGCCGCCCCCGAAGGCTTCACCCCCGACCCGGCCGTCGTCGCCGCCGCGCGGGAACGCGCCGCCGACACCGGCGCCTCGGTCACCCTCACCGCCGACGCGGTCAAGGCCGCCGCCGGAGCCGACGTGTTGGTCACCGACACTTGGACCTCGATGGGCCAGGAGGACGACGGCCTGGACCGGGTGGCGCCGTTTCGGCCCTTCCAGATCAACGACGAACTCGTCGGCCTGGCCGACCCGGACGTCACGGTGCTGCACTGCCTGCCGGCGCACCGCGGCGACGAGATCACCGACTCGGTGATCGACGGGCCGCGCAGCGCGGTGTGGGACGAAGCCGAGAACCGCCTGCACGCGCAGAAGGCGCTGTTGGTGTGGTTGCTGGAACGGTCACGATGAGCCGCGCCGACAGCACCGTCTCGCGGGTGGGCCGCCAGGCCCGCATCGTGGAGGTGCTGTCCTCGGCCGTGGTGCGCAGCCAGACCGAGCTGGCCACCCTCCTGGCCGCCGACGGCATCGAGGTCACCCAGGCCACCCTGTCGCGTGACCTCGAAGAGCTGGGCGCGGTGAAACTGCGGGGTCCCGATGGCGGGGCCGGGGGATACGTCATTCCCGAGGACGGCAACCCGCTGCGCTTGTCCGGCGGCACCGACCGGCTGTCCCGGCTGCTGGGCGAGCTGCTGGTGTCCACCGATGCCACCGGAAATCTCGCCGTGCTGCGCACCCCGCCCGGGGCGGCGGACTACCTGGCCAGTGCCATCGACCGGGCCGCGCTACCGTACGTCGTCGGCACCATCGCCGGGGATGACACCATCTTCGTGGCGGCCCGTGAGCCGATGACCGGCGCCGAACTCGCGGCCACCCTCAACGACCTGCAGTAACACCCACAAGCACACAGCAACACAAAGCAAGGAGAACTCGATGTCCGAACGCGTCATCCTGGCGTATTCCGGCGGCCTGGACACTTCGGTGGCGATCAGCTGGATCGGCAAGGAGACCGGCCGCGAAGTCGTCGCCGTCGCCATCGACCTCGGCCAGGGCGGCGAGGACATGGAAGTGGTGCGCCAGCGCGCCCTGGACTGCGGCGCGGTGGAGGCCGTCGTGGTCGACGCCCGCGACGAGTTCGCCGACGAGTACTGCCTGCCGACCATCAAGGCCAACGCGCTCTACATGGACCGCTACCCGCTGGTCTCGGCCATCAGCCGGCCGCTGATCGTCAAGCACCTGGTGGACGCCGCGCGCAGCCATGGCGGCACCATCGTCGCCCACGGCTGCACCGGCAAGGGCAACGACCAGGTCCGCTTCGAGGTCGGCTTCGCCTCGCTCGCACCCGAACTCGACGTGATCGCCCCGGTCCGCGACTACGCCTGGACCCGGGAGAAGGCCATCGCGTTCGCCGAGCAGAACGACATCCCGATCAACGTCACCAAGCGCTCGCCGTTCTCCATCGACCAGAACGTGTGGGGCCGCGCGGTGGAGACCGGATTCCTCGAAGACCTGTGGAACGCCCCCACCAAGGACGTCTACGACTACACCGAGGACCCGACGGTCAACTTCAACGCCCCCGACGAGCTGATCATCAGCTTCGATAAGGGCCGCCCGGTGGCCATCGACGGTCGCCCGCTCAGCGTGCTGCAGATCATCCAGGAGCTCAACACCCGGGCCGGCGCGCAGGGCGTGGGCCGGCTGGACGTGGTCGAGGACCGGCTGGTGGGCATCAAGAGCCGCGAGATCTACGAGGCGCCCGGCGCGATGGTGCTGATCACCGCGCACACCGAGCTCGAGCACGTCACCCTGGAGCGCGAACTGGGCCGCTACAAGCGTGGTGTGGACCGCAAGTGGGGCGAGCTCACCTATGACGGTCTGTGGTTCAGCCCGCTCAAGCGGTCGCTGGAGGTGTTCGTCGAGGACACCCAGCAGCACGTCTCCGGTGACATCCGCCTGGTCCTGCACGGCGGCAGCATCATCATCAACGGCCGGCGCAGCGCGGAGTCGCTGTATGACTTCAACCTGGCCACCTACGACGAGGGCGACACTTTCGACCAGACCGCGGCGCGTGGCTTCGTCCAGATCCACGGGTTGAGCTCCAAGATCTCCGCCCGCCGGGATCTGGGTTCGTGATCCCGGTCCTTGGCCGCGAGTGCCATTCTGACGACGCGACACGCCGGTGTGGCGTCGTGAAAGTGCCACTCGGCGCAACAAGGGGGCCGAAATGAGCACCAACGAAGGATCACTGTGGGGCGGGCGGTTCGCCGAAGGACCGTCCGACGCGCTGGCGGCGCTGAGCAAATCCACCCACTTCGACTGGGTGCTGGCGCCCTACGACGTGGCTGCCTCCAAGGCGCACGCGAAGGTGCTCTTTCACGCCGGGCTGCTCACCGACGAGCAGCGTGACGGCCTGCTGGCCGGCCTGGACAGTCTCGGCGCAGACGTCGCCGACGGCAGCTTCGGGCCGCTGGTCACCGACGAAGACGTGCACGGCGCGCTGGAGCGCGGCCTGATCGACCGGGTCGGTCCTGATCTGGGCGGCCGGCTGCGCGCCGGGCGGTCACGAAACGACCAGGTGGCCACGCTGTTTCGGATGTGGCTGCGCGACGCGGTACGCCGCGTCGCCGCCGGAGTGCTCGACGTGGTCGAAGCGCTGGCCCACCAGGCCGGCGCCCACCCGGACGCCATCATGCCGGGCAAGACCCACCTGCAGTCCGCGCAGCCGGTGCTGCTGGCCCACCATCTGCTGGCCCACGCCCACCCGCTGCTGCGCGACGTGGACCGGATCATCGACTTCGACGCCCGCGCCGCCGTCTCGCCGTACGGGTCGGGCGCGCTGGCCGGCTCGTCACTGGGCCTGAACCCGGACGCCATCGCCGCCGAACTCGGGTTCACCGCGGCCGCGGACAACTCGATCGACGCCACCGCCGCCCGCGACTTCGCCGCCGAGGCCGCCTTCGTGTTCGCGATGATCGCCGTCGACCTGTCCCGGTTGGCCGAAGACATCATCTTGTGGAGCTCAACGGAATTCGGCTACGCCGTGCTGCATGACTCCTGGTCGACCGGCAGCTCGATCATGCCGCAGAAGAAGAATCCCGACATCGCCGAGCTGGCCCGCGGCAAGTCCGGCCGGTTGATCGGCAACCTGACCGGCCTGCTGGCGACGCTCAAAGCCCAGCCGCTGGCCTACAACCGCGACCTGCAGGAGGACAAGGAGCCGGTGTTCGACTCGGCGGCGCAGCTCGAGCTGCTGTTGCCGGCGATGGCCGGGCTGGTCGGCACCCTGCGCTTCGACACCGAGCGGATGTCCGCGCTGGCACCGGCCGGCTACACCCTGGCCACCGATATCGCCGAATGGCTGGTGCGCCAAGGTGTCCCGTTCCGCATCGCCCACGAGGCCGCGGGGGCGGCGGTGAAGGTTGCCGAGCGGCGCGGCGTCGGCCTCGACGAGCTGACCGACGACGAACTGGCCGCCATCAGCCCGGAGCTCACCCCGCGGGTACGTCAGGTGCTGACGGTCGAGGGGTCGGTGGGCTCGCGGGACGCCCGCGGCGGTACCGCGCCGGTGCGGGTGGCCGAGCAGCTGGAGTCGGTCCGGCAGGCGGTGAGCCGAGCGCGCCGGCGAACCGCCGCAGATTCGGCGGGCTAACCCGCGGAGTCGCGGTAATAGGCCGCCAGGTTCTCGGCCAGTTCGTCGAACAGGTCCTGGTTGAGTCCGAAGGCGTGCCGGACCTCGTCGACCACCCCGTCGATCTCGTCGGGCTCCAGACCGAGCTGGTCGAGTCGGGCACGGTAGGCGTCCTTGTACGGTTTCGCCCGCACCGGGAACTCGTAGAACGCCAGGCCGGCGCCGCCGAGCGCGAACGTGCGGTCCAGCACCCGTCCGATCGCCTGGCCGCCGGAGAGGTCTCCGAGGTAGCGGGTGTAGTGGTGGGCCAGCAACTCGCCGGCCGAGGCGCCGGCGATGCGGTCGCAGTAGGCCTGAGCGGCGGGTGATTCGACTTCCGCGACGGCTCCACCGGCCCAGAACTCCAGGTCGGCCTCGATCGCGGAGAGCCGCTCCAGGGCCGGGTCGTACACCGACGCGACGAGTGCGTCGTCGCGGTTCGCCCGTACCGCGGCCTCCAGTGCGGCGTAGACCATCCGCAACCGCAGCAGGTAGTCGACGTAGCCCTGCTCGTTGACCTTGCCGTCCATCAGCTCCGACACGAACGGCGAGGCCTCGGCGGCATCGTGGGCCGCCTGCGAGCCTTCGCGCATCGCGGTGGACAACGAGCGGACGGCATCGGGGTCAACCGGGGCCTTCAGCGGCATGCTGTGATCCGTTCCCTTCGTCGCGGGTGCTGTCATCGGGGTGGTGGCCCCGTTGCCGAATGCGTCTTCCGCCAGCGTAGTGAGTCTGCCCGGGTCCGCCAGTCCAGACAGCGGCGGCGGCCGGTAGCGGATCGAGCGCTGCGCTAGCGTGATTGGGATCAACGGCTGTCTCTTATACACAT
>NZ_JRMM01000099.1:0-16505 GCF_000972905.1 Mycobacterium sp. UM_Kg27 | reverse complement strand
GATCAACTACAAGCGGGAGAACGAGATCACCCCCGTCAACCTGCGACCACACCCCTACGAGTTCGCCCTCTACTACGACTGCTGACCGGTGAGCCGGCCCGACTCGCGCTTCTCGGGCTGGCTCACGGTTGATGGGCACCTCCGCGACTAGGCTGCGGGTATTGGGCCACCTGGCCGTACCACCGCCGGATGCCTCGAGGAGCCGATGAACGCAGACGACGACTTTCTGCGGCAGCGTGTGCCGCAGCAGCAGCAACAGCCGGGGCCTTGGACGCAGCCTCCCCCGCAGCCACAGCAGCATCCGGCGCCTCCGCGGCCCTACCCGCCGCCGGGTCCGATACCACGGCCGCAGCCGGCCCGTGGCTGGCGACGCGTGGTCCTGTCCGCGACACTGGGGTTGGTCAACCTGGGCCCGTCACCGGCCGAGCGGGAAGAGATGGCCTACCAGATGGCCATCCGATCCCTGCCCAACGGCAGCTACAAGGTCGGCGTACTCGGAAAGGGCGGGGTCGGTAAGACGACGGTGGCGGCCAGCGTCGGATCGGTGTTCGCCGCACTGCGCCGGGCCGACCACGTGGTGGCAGTGGATGCCGACACCGCATTCGGCCGGCTCGGCAGCCGCATCGACCCGCATGCCACCAGCTCCTACTGGGATCTGGCCGCCGACCAGAGCATGCAGTCGTTCGCCGACATCAGTAGCCGGGTGGGCGCGAACGCGGCGGGGCTCTACGTCCTGGTGGGCGAGCCGGCCGCGGGGAGCCGCCGAATCCTTGACGCGGCGTTGTACCGGGAGGCCGCGCTGCGCCTGGACCGGCACTTCACCATCTCGATCATCGACTGTGGTTCGACGATGGACTCGCCGGTGACCCAGGAGGCGCTGCGTGACCTGGACGCGCTGATCGTGGTCTCTTCGCCTTGGGCGGACGGTGCCGGCGCGGCCGCCAAGACCATGGAATGGCTGGCCGACCGCGGCCAGGGTGGACTGTTGCAGCGCACCGTGGTGGTGCTCAACGACTCCGACGGTCATGCCGACCGGCGCACCCGCTCGGCATTGACGGCGCAGTTCCTGCAGCACGGCCAGGCGGTCGTTGAGGTTCCCTTCGACCCGCACCTGCGCCCGGGCGGAGTGATCGACGTGATGAGCGAGATGGCACCGGCGACCCGCCGTCGATTTCTGCAGATCGCCGCGATCGTCGCGCACTACTTCGCGTCCCGACCCCGGGGCCGGGACGCTAAGCCCGGCCGTCCTCAGAGCACGTAGCGCACAACACTCTCGGCGACGCAGGCCGGCTTGGCGTGGCCGTCGATAGACACCGTGGTCGAGAAGGTCACCTGGTGGGCACCGCCACCCACATCGGCGACCTCTACCACGGAAGTCTCGGCCCGGATCCGGGAGCCGACCGGCACCGGAGCCGGGAAGCGCACCTTGTTCAGTCCGTAGTTGATCGCCAGCTTTACCCCGTCGAGGCGGCTGATCTGCGCCATCAGCTGCGGCAGCATGGCCAGGGTCAGGTATCCGTGAGCGATCGTGGTGCCGAAGGGCCCGGTGGCCGCACGCTCGGGGTCGACGTGGATCCACTGATGATCACCCGTCGCGTCGGCGAACAGGTTGACGGCGTCTTGGGTAATGGTCACCCAGTCGCTGTGCCCAATCACCTGACCCTGACATGCAGCAAGTTCATCGATTGATCCGAAGATACGCACGTGCTTTCGCTCCCTTTGCTAATCCGTTGCCACCACGCCACTTTGGCGCAGCTGATTGATCTCGTCGGTGCTCATTGCCAGTCGTGCGGCCAGCACTCGCACGGTGTCGGCGCCCAACGCGGGCGCCGCCACGGCGGGCGGGTGGGCACCGTCGATCGATGCCGGCAGCCCAGCCGCCAAGTACTCCCCCACCCGGGGCTGATGCAGCGGCGCGAACATCGGGTTGTCGCGTAGGCGCTCGTCGGCAGCTACCTCGGCAAAGCTGCGGTAGCGGTCCCACAGCAGCGACGTCCCCGCCAGCGCGGCTTCGATCTGCGCCGCCGGCCGCTCGGCGAACCAGCCACTGAACAATCCGGTCAGCAGGTCGCGGTGACGATAGCGCTGCCCTTCGTCGCCGAAATCGATTCCACGCGCTTGCGACAGTGCCGCAAGTACTTTGGTCGACCCGGTCAGCTCGGCAAGGTCACCGAAGTGCCGATTGGTCAGCGTGACGACCATGAACGTCGCCCCGTCACCGCTGGCGAAACTCTGCCCGTACTGCCCATAGACCGCATTACCGATGCGTTCCCGCCGGTCGCCGTTCACCATGGCCTCGGTGAGGAAACCCAGTGCGCTGGCGGTGCCCAATGCCACGTCCTCCAGCGCCAGCCGGATCCGGCAGCCCTCGCCGCTGTGGTCGCGACGGTGCAGCGCGGCAGACACCGCCAGCGCGGCGTGCAACCCACAGGCGATATCCCAGGCCGGCAGCACGTGGTTGATCGGGGCGGCGTAATCACTGGGCCCGGTGACCAGCGGAAAGCCGATACCGGCATTGATGGTGTAGTCCACCGCGGTGGAGCCGTCAGCCCGTCCGAGCACCTCGAGGTGGATCAGGTCGGGGCGCTGCGCCGCCAGTGTTTCGTAGGAAAGCCATTGCCGGCCAGCCATATTCGTCAGCAGCACGCCACTGTCTGCGATCAGTTGCTGCACCACCCGCTGCCCCTCGGTCGCGCGCAGATCGACGACCACGGAGCGCTTGCCCTTATTGAGGCCCGTCCAGTAGATCGAGGTGCCGTCGGCGGTGACGGGCCAGCGCCGGTAGTCGGCCGCGCCGCCGACCGGGTCGATGCGCACCACGTCGCAGCCCAGTTGCGCCAACGTCATTCCGGCGAGCGGGACGGCGACGAAACTGCCGATCTCGATGACGCGCACACCGGCCAGCGGCCCGGGCGTCTCCGCAGCACTGGCCTGCATGACCTGCCCTTCGTCCATGATTACGTCGACTATATGCCTACCAAAACGCCCATCCGGTCGGTGGCGAGTCCGCGCTGAATCTCAATCGTTGCCGAACCGCGATATGAAAACCCGTGGCGGCGAACAGGTCACGGTGGCGCCGGTGTGTTTGACTCCGTTCAGAAGGGCTAGACCGCACGACATTGGGATGGGACAAGAGCTATGAAGAGCGTTGAGAAGTTGCGTAACGCGGCCAGTCGGCTACCGCGCCGGCTCACGGTCGCGGCGGTGGGGGCCGCGCTGCTGAGCGGCCTCGTCGGGGCTGTCGGTGGTGCGGGTGACGCGTCAGCGTTCTCCCGCCCGGGTCTGCCGGTGGAATACCTGCAGGTGCCGTCGGCGGCGATGGGCCGTGAGATCAAGGTGCAGTTCCAGCCCGGCGGCACCCACGCCGTATACCTGCTGGACGGGCTGCGGGCCCAGGACGACTTCAACGGCTGGGACATCAACACCCCGGCGTTCGAGGAGTACTACCAGTCCGGGTTGTCGGTGATCATGCCGGTGGGCGGCCAGTCCAGCTTCTACTCCGACTGGTACCAGCCGGCATGCGGCAAGACCGGCTGCCAGACCTACAAGTGGGAGACCTTCCTGACCCGGGAGCTGCCCGCCTGGCTGCAGGCCAACAAGAGCGTGTCACCGTTCGGCAACGCCGTCGTGGGCCTGTCGATGGCGGGTAGCTCGTCGCTGACACTGGCCGCCTACTACCCGCAGCAGTTCCCCTACGCGGCAGCGCTCTCCGGCTTCCTGAACCCGTCAGAGGGCTGGTGGCCGACCTTGATCGGGATGGCCATGAGCGACGCCGGCGGCTACAACGCCTCCAACATGTGGGGGCCGTCGTCCGACCCGGCGTGGAAGCGCAACGACCCCATGGTGCAGATCCCGCGGCTGGTGGCCAACCGCACCCGAATCTGGATCTACTGCGGCAACGGCACGCCCAGCGAGCTCGGCGGCGACAACCTGCCCGCCAAGTTCCTGGAGGGCATGACACTGAGCACCAACAAGACGTTCCAGCAGAACTACACCGCAGCCGGCGGCAACAACGGGGTCTTCAACTTCCCGTCCGACGGCACGCACGACTGGCCGTACTGGAACCAGCAGCTGGTCGCGATGAAGCCCGACATCCAGCGCACGCTGGGCGTGGGCGTCGACCCGACCTGATCGACCCCCCCAACACGCCGGCGGCAGTGCAATCCAGCACTGCCGCCGACGTGCTTTTCAGGGAAAGAAGGACGGGCTGGCAGGGAACCCGGGGCGCGCCTGAAGCGGGCGAACGGTCAGCGCCACAACCCGCGGCTGTCGACGTAACGATGGCTGTACCAGGTAGCCATCAGGCAGATGAACGTGGCGGTGGCCAGCATCCAGGTACCGCCGACGAACAGGCTGATCAGGCCACCGAAAGCCGCTCCCGAGATGTACCCGGTCAGCAGCATGAAATTGAAGAACCAGTCGTGAATGGATCCGCCGCTGATATGGCGCTCGATGCCTTGACCCAGCTTGACCACGGTGCCGGTCACGTAGCTCAGGGGAATCGACACTTCGCCGTCACGGACGAACGTGGTGTTCAGCGCGCCTACCCCGAACGCGACGAGCAGAATCGGGAGCAGGGGCACCGGCAGCGCGGGCCCGCCTTCGATCCAGTCGGTCACGGTCGCGGCGAACAGCGACACCGCGGTCAACCGCAACGCCCCGTGGGGCCGGCTGCGCCACACGTGGCGATGGCACAGCGAGGCGATCACCACACCGGAGATGAAGGACACCAGCAGGGCGGCGGCCGAAATCGACATCCACTGGCTGTCGGTGAACAAGCCCAGCGCCGCACGCCCGGCGTTGCCGGTCATGAAGGTGACGAAGTAGCCCTCGGAATGGGTGTAGGCCGTGGCGGCCAGCACACCGGCCAGCCCAGCAAGTACCCACGACAGTCTTGATTCACTGCCATAGCGTCTATCTAGCACACGCGCCTAAGTGAGTCAGCCGACCGGACCCGGAACCAGGGTCACGGTGGCACTGTGTTCGCCGCCGCCCGGGTTACGCCACGTCAGCGTGACGGTGTCGCCCGGGTGGCGCTGGTCAAGTACGTCGGTCAGGTCGGTGGCCGAGTTCACCGGACGGCCGTTGACCGAGGTGATGATGTCGTCCCGGGCGATACCGGTGCCCGCGGCCGGGGTGCCGTCGAGCACCTGCGCGACCCGCGCGCCGCCGTTGCTGTCGACCACGCCGACGCCCATGAACGCCGTCTCACCGATGTGCACGGTGTTCGACGAGATGCCGGCCCGGATCTGGCCGGCGATGGCCATCGCCTGGTCGATCGGGATCGCATAGCCTTCGCCGCCGGGCTGGGCGAACTTGTAGTTGTCCGACGCCGCGGTGTTCATGCCGATCACCTGTCCGGCGGCGTTCACCATCGGACCGCCCGAGTCGCCGGGGCGGATCGCGGTGTCGGCCTTGATCATGTTGGTCAGGGTCTCGGTGCTGCCGGTCAGCTCGTCGGCCGCGGAGACGGTCTGGTTCAGTCCGATGACGCGTCCGGGCACCGCACTCGGCATGCCGCCGTGGCCGCCGGCATTGCCCATCGCGACCACCGGGTCACCGATGGCGACCCGCGCGGAACTGCCGATATTGGCGGCGGGCAGCCCGTCGGCGCCACGCAACTGCAACACCGCGACGTCGTGGCTGCGGTCGAAGCCGAGCACGTCGACCTCGTAGCTCTGGCCGTTGGCAACCGAGACCGCGGTGAGGCCGGTCGCGCCGGCGATGACGTGGTTGTTGGTCAGCACCACGCCGCTGGGGTCCAGCACGATGCCGGTTCCGGCACCGACTGCGCTCTGGTAGCCCATCTGGGCGTCGATGTTGACCACTGCCGGACCGACTTGGGCAACCATCGCCGACGGGTCGAGCGGAGGAGCGGGCAGAGTGGGCGACGCCTGAGCCGGCACCGCTACCAGCCCCGCGGTGGCGACCGCCGCCGTCATCACGCTGAGCAGCCGCCACCGGCCGGGGCGATACGCTCCGCTCATCCGTCATACCTCCTGCAGTCAGGGTCACAGTCCAGGCGGCGTCGACCCGGCACGTCCCGGGATGTTGCAGACGCTGAACTCGCGAAACAAGAATGCCCAGCTTACCGGAACCTCGAGTCGGCCTGGCAAACGCTATACGGCGGCAGTGCAACCGCCGCCGGTTCGCAAGTCTTGTGCTCAGCGCCCGTTGAGGGAAGGCTGAACTCCGGAGGAGGCTGCCATGGCAGACAAGACCGTGACCTCACGAAGTGGCGCTGCTGCCCCGATCGCGGCCACGCCGGCCGCCATCCGCAATGTCGTTCTGGTCGGTCCGGCCAGCTCCGGAAAAACCACGCTGGTCGAGGCGCTGTTGGTGGCCGCCGGGGTGTTGCCTCGAGCTGGTTGCATCGCCGACGGCAGCACGGTCTGCGACTACGACGACGCGGAGCTCCGTGGGCAACGTTCGGTAGGAGTCGCGTGCGCCTCGCTGGCGCACAACGGTGTCAAGGTCAACCTGATCGACACCCCGGGCTACGCCGACTTCGTCGGAGAACTCCGCGCCGGGCTGCGGGCCGCCGACTGTGCACTGTTCGTGATCGCGGCCAACGAAGATGTCGATGACGCGACTGCCGCGCTGTGGCGGGAGTGCAGCCGGGTCGCTATGCCGCGCGCCGTCGTCGTCACGAAGCTGGACCACGCACGGGCCGACTTTCCGGCCCGTCTGGCCGCCGCCCAGGCGGCGTTCGGCGACACCGTGCTGCCGCTGTATCTACCCGCACCGGCCGAGGGCGCCGGCCTGCTCGATCTACGGGCTGTCCAACCCGGCGCCGAGCAGCAGCGCGGCGCGCTGATCGAGGCGATCATCGAGGAATCGGAGGACGAGTCGCTGCTGGACCGCTACCTGGGCGGCGAGCAGATCGACCCGGGGGTGCTCACCGCCGATCTGGAGCGCGCCGTGGCGCGCGGTTCGTTCTTCCCGGTCATCCCGGCATGCAGCGTCACCGGCATCGGCATTCCCGAAGTGCTCGGGCTCATCACGACCGGCTTCCCCGCGCCGCCGGAACGTCTGCTTCCAGAGGTGTTCGACACGAGCGGCGTAGCGCGCACCGGGCTTGCGTGCGACCCGGACGGGCCCCTGCTGGCCGAAGTCGTCCGTACGACGTCGGACCCCTACTTGGGCCGGGTCAGCCTGGTGCGAGTGTTCTCCGGAACTATCAAGCCCGACAGCGGAATCCATGTCAGCGGTCATTGCGAGAGTTTCTTCGGCGATGGGACCGGTCGCTGCGAGCACGACGAAGACGATCGGATCGGGACCCTGGCGTTTCCGCTCGGCAGACAACAGCGCCCGGCCACAGTCGTGCTGGCCGGAGACATCTGCACCATCGGCCGTCTCAGCCACGCCGAGACCGGAGACACCTTGTCGGACAAGGATGAACCTCTGGTGTGCAAACCGTGGTCGATGCCGGATCCGCTACTGCCCGTGGCGGTCATTCCGCGCGCCAAGACCGACGAGGACAAGCTTGCGGTCGGCCTGGGCAGGCTGGTCGCCGAGGACCCCAGCCTGCGTATCGAACGGAACCCGGAAACCCATCAGATCGTGCTGTGGTGCATGGGTGAAGCCCACTCCGCGATCGTGCTTGACGCGCTGGCCCACCGCTATGCGGTAGCGGTGGACACCGTCGGACTGCGGGTGGCACTGCGAGAGACGTTCGCCACCAAGGCCAAAGGCCACGGCCGTCATGTCAAGCAGTCCGGGGGACACGGCCAGTACGCGATCTGCGACATCGAAGTGGAGCCGCTGACGCAGGGAGCCGGCTTCGAGTTCGTCGACCGCGTGGTCGGCGGGTCGGTGCCCCGCCAGTTCATCCCCAGCGTCGAGAAGGGCGTTCGCGGCCAGATGGAGCGGGGGCTAACCGGCGACGCCGGCGGCGGTTATCCGGTGGTCGACATCCGGGTCACCCTGATCGACGGCAAGGCGCACAGCGTCGACTCCTCGGACTTTGCTTTCCAGATGGCAGGCGCAGCCGCGCTCCGTGACGCGGCAACCAACGCGACGGTGCGCCTGCTCGAGCCGATCGACGACGTCACCGTGCTGATCCCCGACGAACTGGTCGGCGCGGTGATGGGCGATCTGTCCGCTCGCCGCGCTCGGGTGCTGGGCACCGACAAGGTCGGGGCCGACCGAACCTGCGTCAAGGCCGAAGTACCGCAGACCGAGTTGATCAGGTACGCGGTCGACCTGCGATCGTTGACCCACGGCACCGGTTCGTTCACCCGCGGCTTCGCGCGTTACGAACCGCTGTCAGAGTCGGCGGCCGCGCACGCCAGCACCGCCTGATCGCCGCAGAGAGGACGAACATGTCGACAATCGCCGGGCTGCCCGCCCACGTCCTGCTGCTGCACGTGGTGGTCTCACTGGTCCCGCTCACCGCGGTCCTGCTGATCGTGTGTGCGCTATGGCCTGCGGCCCGACGGCGACTGGTCTGGTTGGTCGTGACGTTCGCCGGCATCACGCTGCTGGTGACGCCGCTCACGGTCACCGCCGGCGAGTGGCTGGCCGACACCGGCAAGTTCGCCCCGTCTCCCGAACTGGACGCGCACATGGCCGCCGGCGAGTACGGCCTCTATATGGCCCTGGGCCTGGCGGTCGCCGCGGCACTGCTGGCCGGGCTGCACGTGGCGCTGTCACGCGGTAGCAATATCGGCTCGCTGCTGCGGCTGGGAATCGTCACCGTGGTGGTCGCACTGGCGGCCGGGTCGATGTTGGCGATCCACAACATCGGCTCGACCGGGACCGAGGCGGCCTGGGGGGACCTGCTCACCGCGTCAGACGACGGCTAAACCTGCGCTGATGCCGTCGCTGTTGGCACAATGGACGGCATGCGCAACGTGAGGCGGGGAATTGTGGCGATTGCCGGGTCGGTGGCCCTGGCTGTCGGGTCGGTCGGGGTCTCGGCCGGAATCAGCGAAGCGGCTCAGACTTCGCCGGCACGGGGGCTGGCCGTCGCGGCCATCGAGCCCGCCGCCGGCTCGGTCGTGGGGGTGGCCTACCCGGTGATCGTGACCTTCAACGGACCGGTCGGGGACCGGGTGGCCGCCGAACGTGGCATCCACATCAACTCCACGGGCAACAATGCGGGCCACTTCGAATGGACGAGCAGCGATGTCGTGCAGTGGGTCCCGGACGGCTACTGGTCACCGCACAGCAAGATCAGCGTCGACGCCCACGGGATGTCGACGGGCTTCGAGACCGGTGACGCCGTCGTGGGACTCGCCGACATCTCCGACCACACCTTCACCGTCAGCGTTAACGGCGAGATCCAGCGGATCATGGCGGCGTCCATGGGTAAACCCAAGCGCCCCACGCCAATCGGTTCCTTCACCGCGTTGTCGAAGGAGCGCACCATCAAGTTCGATTCGCGCACCATCGGCATCCCGCTCAATGACCCCGAGGGCTACCTGATCAACGGCGAGTACGGCGTTCGGGTCACCTGGAGCGGCGTCTACGTGCACTCCGCTCCTTGGTCAGTGGGCTCGCAGGGCTATTCGAACGTGAGCCACGGCTGCATCAACCTGAGCCCCGAAGACGCGGCGTGGTACTTCAACTCAGTGCATCTGGGCGACCCGATCATCGTGCAGGCCTAGGGCTTAACGGCTGAAGCGATCGTAGACGCGGTGCGTCTACGATCGCCTTGGCCTTGACCCGGGACGCACCGCGTCAGCAGGCGCCGAGCACCGCTGTGGGCATGTGCGCCACGTAGCGCTGTGCGCGCTGCTCGCGACGCAATTCGCGACGAGCCGCCAGCCGGTTGCGCAGCCGGTTCACGGTGCGGTTGCCCGCCCGGTAGTCCGACGAGCCGTCGAGAGCAAGAACGCTGATGGTGATGAAAGCCATGATTTTCTCCTGCCGGGAAACTCACCGGCCGACGAACCCGGAGGGTCGGCAGAACTCGTGGCTCAGGCCTTGGAAAATCCTTCAGCAAAGGCGCCGAAACCGGTGAGGAACAAATCGATCGTGGAACACGGATACGGATGCGGACCGTCACTAGAACTCACTTCGCCCTCACCTCCTTCCGGCCGGGACACACGGGCATGTCGTGGCAATGACCACCATGGTCCCATCGAATTACGGGACCGTCAAACGCAAACGGGTCGTGGCGGTGCTGGTCGCCGCACTACCGGAGACCAGCACCACCACGAAACCAATTAGCGGACAGTGCTATTCAGTGCTGCACTCAGAGCAGACCGAGCAGTTGCAGATCGGTGACGTACTTGACGATCACCGCCGGCGTCACATGCGGGATGTCGGGATGCTCGGGGTCAGGCCCGATCCCGGCCGACTGCACCGCAGCCCGGAACCTCTCCGTCGGTGCGATCGACCCGCAGATCGGCGGCTGCGGCTTCTGGTAATTGTGCAGCAGCGGCAGCAGCGACACCTGGCGCTGGTTCTCCGGCAGCGCCCGCAACGTGGTCTCAAACCGCTGCAACCAGTCCCCGTAGTCGGCGATCCGCTGGATCGGGTAGCCCGCCTCGATCAGCCAGTCGACGAATTCGTCCATCCCCAGGCCGTCGTCGTACGGGTTCATCACGTGGTAGGTGGTGTACCCGCCGGTCGCGAAGGACCCCAGCGTGGTGGACGCCTCGGCGATGAACTCCACGGGCAGCCCGTCGTAGTGGGCGCGTTGCCGCTGACCGTCGGCGCTGAGTTCGTAGAACGAACCGGGCGCCACGCCGGTGGCAACCAAGCTGAACATCATCCGGGTGAACATGTCCGGCAGGTTCAATTGGCCGGCGTAGCTGGTGTCGGCCAGGATCATGTCGCAGCGGAACACAGCGACCGGCAGGCCACACAGGTCGTTGGCCTCACGCAACAGCACCTCGCCGGCCCACTTGCTGGTGCCGTAGCCGTTGGCGTAGCCGTCGTTGATCGCCCGGACCGCGCTCATCACGCGGACATCGGCGTCCTCGGTAAACTTGCCCAGCGGAATCTGGTCGCCCACACCAATTGTGGAGAAGTAGGTGAACGGCTTGATCTTGCTGGTGAGCGCGACCCGGATCAACTCGGCGGTACCGAGCGCGTTCGGTCCGAACAGCTCGCTGTAAGGCAGCACGTGGTTGACCAGCGCCGCCGGGTCGGCGATCACATCGACGGTGTCCGCCAGACGCTGCCAAACATCTTGGTCCAGACCAAGATTCGCCTCGCCCTTGTCGCCGGCGATCACCTCGAGATGCTTGGCGGCAAGTTCGGTGTAGCGGGCCAGCAGCTGCTCGTCTCCACTGTCGAAGACATTGTCCAGCCGTCGGCGGGCGTCCTCGTCGGACTTCGCCCGCACCAGGCAGATCAGCTTTCCGTCCACCGGAGCCAGCCGCTGGAGCCACTCCAGCGCCAGGTAGCGACCCAGGAAGCCGGTCGCACCGGTCAGCAGCACGGTGCGCACCTGCTCCGAGGGGCCGGGCAGCGACGGAGCCGCGGCCAGGGTCGCCTCGTCGAGGAACTTGTCCAGCGTCAGGTCGGCTGCGGCGACTTCGACCGCGTCACGGCCGTGCACCGAGGCGAAGGTCGCTCGTTTGGAGCCGTTGCGCTCGGCGGTGATGTAGTCGGCGATCGCCGCCAGATCGTTTGCCGGGCTGACGATCACGCCCACCGGCACGTCGACATCGAAGATGTCCCGCAGCAGGTTGCCGAACGTCAGTGCCGACAGGGAGTCCCCGCCCAGGTCGGTGAAGTGGGCCTCTGGGCCCAGGTCGCCGGCTGAGGCCCCCAACAGCGCCGCTGCGGCACGACTGACGGTCTCCAGCGCCGGGCGCTGCGCTCCGTGTTGACGTAGTTCGCTCAACTCACTGGCCTGGCCCTCGGCCAACTCGGCGTAGCGGCGCTCCAGGCGATCGCCGTAGTGCGCCTTCAGCTTCGGCCAGGCCAGCTTGCGGATCCCGGTCAGCAATCCGTTCTCCAGCGTGAACGGCTCGGTCTCGACGATGAAGTCACGCGGAACTTCATACGATTGCAGATCGGCGTCTTTTGCCACCTGCTGCAGCGACTCGGCGATACCGGCCTTGAGGGCGGCCTCGGATGCGAAGCGCGCCTGAGCTTTTAGGGTCGGGACCACCACGGCCAGTAGGTAGGGCTGGGCACTGTTGCCATAGACGTAGACCTGGCGCACCAGCGGGCTGTTGCCGAACACCGCCTCCAGCTTGGCCAGGGTGACGAACTCGCCCTGCGCCAGCTTGAGCACGTTGTTGCGCCGGTCGACGTAGACCAGGTGGTCCGGTGCGATCTCGGCCACCACGTCGCCGGTCCGGTAGTAGCCGTCGGCGTCAAACACCTCGGCGGTCACCTCAGGACGCTTGTAGTAACCGGGGAACAGGTTCTCGGTCTTGAGCAGCAGTTCACCGCGCGGGTGCGGGGTGTCGGTGCCGAAGTAGCCGAGATCCGGCACGTCGACCAGCTTGTAGTCGAGAACCGGCGGCCGCTGCACTTCGCCGTCGAAGAGCACCATGCCCGCTTCGGTGGAACCGTAGCCGTTGAGCACATGCTGCTCGGTGAGCTGATCCACCCAAGACCGCAGCTCGTCGGAGATCGGCGCGGAGCCGGTCATCGCGAACACGCACCGCCCGCCGAGCAGCTCGGCGCGCATCTGCGCCAAGACCTGCGCTTCGGCGGCAGCCCGGTCTCCGCTCACACCGTCGGCTTCGCTGCGGAAGTGCTGGTAGAGCATCTCCCAGATCCGGGGGACGAAGTTCAGTTCGGTCGGGCGAACCAGGGCGAGGTCTTCGAGGAAGGTGGACAGGTCGCTGCGTGCGCTGAAGTAGGCGGTACCGCCGTTGCCGAGAGTGCCGTACAAGATGCCCCGGCCCATGATGTGGCTCATCGGCATGAAGTTCAGCGTGATCGAGACGGCAGTCGGGCCGAACCAGTTCTTGGCCGACCGCACCCACATCCGGGCCACGTTGCTCTCGGGGTACATCGCACCCTTGGGGGCGCCGGTGCTGCCCGAGGTGTAGACCAGCAGTGCCAGCGGGTTGGGGTCGTCGCCAGCGTCCGCCTGGGCCGAAAAGTCCGGCAAAGACAGCGTGCGGCCCCGTGTCAGCAGGTCGGCGAGCGGCTCGACAACCACCTCGACGCCGGCCAGTCGCGCCCGCGCATCGGCGAGCGCCTCGCGGTGGACGTCGACCTGCCCGTGGTAGTCGAACACCACCAGGCGGGTGGGGGCCGGGCCGGTCAGTACCAACTCGACCGCATCGGACAGCGAGTCCACACTGGCAGCGATCACCCGGGGCTCGGTCTCGGCCACGATCGGCACCAACGCGCTGATCGCCGCTGAGGTCTGTAGCGGCACCGACACGGCGCCGATCTGGCCCAGCGCCACGTCGATGACCGTGTAATCGACGCTGGTGAAACCCAGCACCGCAACCCGGTCGCCGGGACGCACCGCACCGGCGGACAGGGCGGCGGCCGCGGCGCGGACCCGCTCCCCCAGTTCGGCGTAGGTGATGGTGTCGTAGTGCGGCAGCAGTGCGGCGGCGGTACGGCCGGTGCCCGAATCGGTGACGTACTCGACGGCACGCTGCCCGAGCGCCGGTCGCTCGGCGTAGCCGTCGAAGATGGTCCGGGCGATCTGCGCCGGCCGCGACAGCCCTTCGACAACGGCGGCGACGGCCGGATCGGGTCGGGCAGCGGCGAGCTGCGGGTCGGTGGCGACGAGATCGGCGATGCGGCGGGCGAGTTGCTCCTCGTCAGCGGTGGGAGAAACAGGGGACATGTTCAAACCTCTAATAGCTATCGTGGAAAGTGATTTTTGAGGGGCGCATTCTGCGCCGACAGATACTATGTTAGCGAAACTAACTGAAATTTGGACCGCTGAGCTGCTGTGACGTTGCCCTCACGCAGTGTTTGCTGTGACGGTCAGCTCAGCGATTCCTCCAGCCACGGCAGCAGCCACTTCACCCCTTCGGGCGTGAGGTGAATACCGTCGCTGCGGACCTTGATGCCGTCGACTTTGGCGGTATAGGTGCCCGCCGGTCCCAGCTTCTTATTCAGGTCCATCACCGTGACCGCACTCCGCCCGGAGACCTCGCGGCGCAGCAACGCGTTCCAGCGGTCGACGCGCTCTGGTTTGTCCTCAGGCCATAGGCTGCCGTCGGGCCGCTCGCCGTAACGGCTGTAGGGCACGGTCGTCACCACGACCCGGCTGCCGGCGGACTCCAGCACGTCGAGCGCACGGCGCAGCTCCGCGATCAGATAGGCGTCGAACGTCGGGTCGCCGATGTGCGACCACTGGCCCTCGTTGACTCGGTCCACGGTCTCCCAGCGGCCGACGAACAACAGCACGACGTCGGGCTGGTCGGCCTTGACCTGCCGAGTCCAGCGGGCAGGCCATCCGTCGCATTCCTTGCCCTGATCGATGGTCTTGCCGGCCCAGCGGTACGGACCGGCGCGCACGATGCTGCAGCCGACGACAGTATGATCGATGAAGTCATAGCCGGGGGTTTCCGGCAGATAGTGCATCAGGGTCCAGCCGATCGAATCACCGAACACCGACACGGTGCGCGGCCGGTTCGGGTCGCGCCGCGCGGGCTGCGGGCGTGGCTTCTTGGCGTCCGAAAGCCGTGCCGGGGGTGAGGGGGACACCGCCGCGGCCGCGGCCACATCCGGGGTCACTCCGTTTTCGGCCGTGGGCCGCTCGACGACCGGGACCACCAGCACGGTGACCGCCACAGCGGTTCCGCTGACCGCCGCCCCCAGCGGCAGCAGCGACACCCGCGCGGGCCGCCACCGCCGGATCGGCTCCTCGATGGCCCACCACGACACCGCCGCCAGCGCCAGCGTGGCGGCGCACCGTACGCCGAACAGCGCCCACCCCGACCAGCCGGTGCGCTGACCGTTGAGCACCAGGAAGACCGGCCAGTGCCACAGGTAGACGCCGTAGGAGATGGTCCCCAGCCACACCAGCGGGGACCAGGCCAGCACCCGAGCGACCAGGCCGCTCTGGTGCAGGGCGACCGGGGCGATCACCGCGATCGCGGCGACGGCCACCAGGGTGAGCAGGCCACCGCGGAACTCCGCGGCCGTGCCGGTGGCGCGGTGGACCGCCATCGCCAGCACGCCCAGGCCCAGCAGCGGCATCAGCCGGGCGACCCACAGGGCGCGGCGGCTCCGCACCACCGACCAGCCGGCGGTCAGCGCCGGCCAGTCGCCCACCAGCAGGGCCGCGGCCGCGGCACCGATCAGCAGGGCCTGCGCGCGGGTGTCGGTGCCGAAGTAGACCCGGTCACGGGTGGCATCAGAGGCGAGCATCTCCGCGGCCGTCGCCGAGGCCGCCGCCCCCGCGCTGGCCACCAGGAAGACCGTCAGGCGCACCCCGCCGACGGAAGCCCACCCGCCGCGACGCCGCGCCCGGGCCCCCAGCAGCAGCGCGATCGCGATCAGCAGCAGGGGCCACAGGAAGTAGTACTGCTCCTCGACGCCCAGCGACCAGGTGTGCTGCAGCGGCGACGGGGTGCCGGCCTCGGTGAAGTAGTCCGTGTGCTGAGCGACGAACCGCCAGTTGGCCATCCAGAAGAAGGCGGCGATCGCGTCCTCGCGCAGGCCCACCACCGCCTCCGACGGCAGCAGCTCGTGGGCGATCGCGACGGTCAGCACCATGAGCACCAGCGCCGGCAGCAGCCGGCGGATCCGCCGGATCCAAAACCCGGTGAGGTCGATGCGGCCGGTCCGGCCCAGCTCGTCGATGAGCAGCGAGGTGATCAGGAACCCGCTGAGCACAAAGAACACATCCACGCCCAGGAACCCACCCGAGAGTCCGGGAATGCCGCCGTGGTCGGCCAACACCAGCGCGACGGCTATCGCACGCAGACCATCCAGGGCGTGAATGCCCGGGCGTCGTCGCTCCCGCCGAACCCGGTCCGCGGCGCGCGCGGTGGTCAACCGGGCGGCACGCGGGGCCGGCGCAACCCAGCGGGATTTACCCGAGGTGCGCATCGAGGTGGCCTGGCGAGTCCGGTTCCCGACCGGTCGACTCATGTCATCTTGGTCGCCGTTGGCGCCGATTGGTCGATCCTCTCGCTGGTGGACCACCGAAAGCTTAGGGGGCCACCCGGCGGCTCAGCGGGAGGACACGCTCGTGATCAGGAGACCAATTCGGCAGTGCGCCACCAGATCAGCGCTACCAAGACGCCCAACACCACAAGAACGATTGCGGCCTGAAGTCGGCCCCGGTAGGCCAGCGGCGGGTAACCGTAGACGGAGGCGGTCACCAACCCGGTGATCAGACCGCCCAGGTGACCTTGCCAGCTGATATTCGGCACGGTGAAGGTGAAGACCAGGTTGATGACAATCAGGGCACCGATCCACCCGACGTCGACGTTCAACCGGCGGCCAAGGACCAAGGTGGCACCGAACAGCCCGAAAATGGCGCCGGAGGCACCAGCTGTTGCGGCGTTCAGCGGCGCCAGCAGATAGGCCGCAACCGAACCGCCCAACGCGCTGAGCAGATACAGCGTGGTGTAGCGCACTCGGCCGAGACTGCCTTCGAGTGCTGG
>NZ_JRMM01000098.1:0-16665 GCF_000972905.1 Mycobacterium sp. UM_Kg27 | reverse complement strand
TGTGTATAAGAGACAGTGACGGTGCTGCCGGACTCCGACGCGGTGGCGCACGCCGATTCGGTCGGCTACGCGGTGCCGTCGGGCGATATCGGCGTCGTGCCACTCGGCGACGATCCGGGCACCGGAGAACTGGTGGTGCGCGGCGCGAATGTGATGCGGGCCTACTGGAACCGGCCCGAGGCGACCGCCGCCACCATCATCGACGGCTGGCTGCACACCGGCGATGTGGTGCGCGTCGACGACGCCGGCCGGGTGCACATCATCGACAGGCTCAAGGACATCATCAACCGCGGCGGTGAGAACGTCTCCAGCGTAGAGGTGGAAGCCGCCCTGCTGTCGGCTCCCGGCGTGGCCGACGCGTGTGTGCTCGCGGTGCCCGACGAGGTGATGGGGGAGAAGGTCGGCGCGGTGCTGCTCGGCGACCAGCTCGAGATCGATGTGGCGGCGGTTCTGGATTACTGCCGCGGCCAATTGGCGGACTTCAAGGTGCCGCAGTACATCACCGTGGTGAGCGAGGCGCTGCCCCGCACGGCCAGCGGCAAGCTGCTCAAGGCGCAGTTGCGCGATCAGGTGCGTTGGGGCTCGCCGCTGCGCTAACCGGGAGTTGTCGGTGGGGCGCGCTACCTTGCCGGCATGGACACAGCACTGCTGATCCTCCTCACCTCACTGGCGCTGCTGGCGGTGATCCTCCAGGTGGTGGTGCTGGTGCGCCCCGCCGGCGGGGCGATCTCGCCTGCACAGCTCTCGGCGTTGCGCGGCGACAGTGAACGCGTGGAGCGAACCCTGCGCGAAGAGCAGCATGCCGGGAGGGCCGAACTTGCCCAGGCCTTTCACCAGTGGCAGCTGACCCTGCATCGCTTCGGATCGACCCTGCAGGGCACCCAGGACAAACTGGGCGCCACGCTGGATCGGCAGCTGCGGAGCCTGCAGGCCGAGAACACCGCGCAACTGGAGAAGATGCGCGCCACGGTGGACGAGAAGCTGCAGGCCACATTGGAAACCCGTCTGGCGCAATCGTTCACGCAGATCTCGGAGCGGCTGGAGGCGGTGCAGCGGGGGCTGGGGGAGATGCAGACGCTGGCCACCGGGGTGGGGGATCTGAAGCGGGTGCTGACCAACGTCAAGACGCGCGGCATCTTCGGCGAGACGCAGTTGGCCGCCCTGCTGGCCGAGACGCTGACGCCCGAGCAGTACGCCACCAACGTCATCACGGTGCCGGGGTCGAGCGCCCGGGTGGAATTCGCGATCCGGTTGCCGGGAGCCACCGGTGCGCGCGAGGTGTTGTTGCCGATCGACGCCAAGTTTCCGCGTGAGGATTTCGAGCGACTGCTCGACGCGCAGGAACACGCCGACAGCGTGGGGGAGGCCGCGGCACGCCAAGCGCTGATCCGGCGGATCGAAGCCGAGGCCTGCGACATCCACGACAAGTACCTCGATCCGCCGCACACCACCGACTTCGGGATCCTGTTCCTGGCCACCGAGAGTCTGTATGCCGAGGTGCTGCGCCAGCCGGGGTTGTTCGAGCAGATCCAGGCCAAGTACAACGTCACCCTGGCCGGCCCGACCACGCTGGCTGCGCTGCTCAACAGCCTGCGCATGGGCTTTCGCACCCTGGCGATCGAACAGCGCAGCAGCGAGGTCTGGCAGGTGCTCGGCGCGGTCAAGACCGAGTTCGGAAAATTCGCGGCGGTGCTGGAGAAGACCCGCAAGCAGCTCGACACCGCCCGCAACACCATCGACACCGCCGGAGTCCGCACCCGGGCCATCGAACGCAAGCTGCGCGGGGTGGAGTCGCTGCCCGAATCAGAGGCCGACGCCATGCTCGGTGAACTCGGCGGCGGTACCGAAGAAGTCAGTGAAGTTGACATCGAATTCAGTTAGTCTGCCCGGATGGATGCCGTCCCGGCCGCCCCGGCCCGCCAGTTGCCGGCGACGGTGCGCGGGGCGCGCACCCGGGCGGGGCTGGTCGCCGCGGCCCGCAAGGTCTTCGAACGGGACGGCTACCTCGACGCCAAGCTGACCGACATCACCAAGGCCGCCGGGTGTGCGACCGGGTCTTTCTACACCTACTTCGCGAACAAAGAGGAGATCTTCGCCGCGGTCCTCGAACAGGCCCAGCAGGACATGATGCATCCGGGCATGGGCCGGGTGAGCGATTCCGACGATCCCTTTGCGGTGCTGGAGGCGAGCAATCGCGCTTACCTCGAGGCGTATCGACGCAATGCCCAGTTGATGGGGCTGCTCGAACAGGTGGCCCAGATCGACCCGAAGTTTCGCGCCTTCCGTGCGCGGCGAGCCGACGCGTTCGTGCAGCGCAACGCCGCCGGCATCGCCGATCTGCAGAAGCGGGGCATCGCCGGCGCCGATGTCGATCCGCTGCTGGCGTCGCGGGCGCTGTCGGGAATGGTCAGCAGGCTCGCCTACGGCACCTTCGTCGGCGAGGAGGCCGAGCACGCGTCAGGCGCCGACTTCGAGACTCTGGTCGCCACAGTCACCCGGTTGTGGGCGAACGCCCTGCAGTTCCGCTCCGTCAGTAATCGAATATGAGATCGGATTCAACTAATGTCACTGCCGCTGCGCACTGAAGAACGGGGACGTCGCTTATGAAGGTTGCCGAGCGGGTCGCAATCGTCACCGGTGCCGGTGGCGGTATCGGCGGCGCACTGGCCGCGGCGCTGGTCGAGGCCGGAGCCAAAGTGGTGGTGGCCGACCTCGACGCGGACGCCGCGGCGGCGGTAGCCGAGGAGATCAGCGCCGCGCATCCCGGTGCCGCAATCGGTCATGGCGGCGACGTCTCCAACACCGAGACCATTCGTGAGCTGATCGTGTTGGCGCAGGAGCGCTACGGCCCGGTGGACTTCTACTTCGCCAACGCCGGAATCACCGGTGCCCCCGGCCTGCCCGGCGAGGCCGACTGGGACCAGGCCATCGACGTCAACCTGCGCTCGCACATCCGCGCCGCGCAGCTGCTGATCCCCGACTGGGTGCGCCGCGGGGAGGGATATTTCGTCTCCACCGCATCAGCCGCCGGACTACTCACCCAACTCGGCGCCGCCACCTACTCGGTGACCAAGCATGCGGCTGTCGGATTCGCCGAGTGGCTCAACATCACCTACGGCGACCAGGGTGTGCGGGTCAGCTGCCTGTGCCCGATGGGTGTCAACACCAAGTTGCTCTACGCCGGTGAGCAATCCGGGGACCCGCTGGGCGACCTGGCCACCCGTGCGGTCACCACCGCCGGCGAGGTGCTGGAGCCCGCGGACGTTGCCGCCGAGGTGCTCGCCGCCATCGATGACGAGCGCTTCCTGATCCTGCCGCACCCCGTGGTGCTGGAGATGTTCCGGCACAAGGCAGGCGACTACGACCGCTGGTTGCGCGGCATGCGCCGCTACCAGCGCGGCCTGCTCGACTCCGAAAATTCCTAGGTGAGGAGCCTGTATGTCCCTGTTCGAAATATCCGAGCGCGCAAAGAAATACCAGACCGATCTGCTGGAGTTCATGGACAAGTGCGTCTATCCGGCCGAAGCGGTCTACGAGACGCAGATGGCCGAAGCCGGCAACCCGCACTTCCAGCCCCCGATCCTGGAGGAGCTGAAGGCCCAAGCGCGTGAGCGCGGCCTGTGGAATCTGTTTCACCCCCACCCGGAATGGGGGCCGGGGCTGACCAACCTCGAATACGCGCCGCTGGCCGAGATCATGGGCCGGAGCCCGCATCTGGCGCCGGAAGCCTGCAACTGTAGCGCGCCCGACACCGGCAACATGGAGGTGTTCACGCTGTTCGGCAGCGACGAACACAAGGAGAAATACCTCAAGCCGCTGCTGGAGGGCACCATCCGTTCGGCCTTCGCGATGACCGAGCCGCAGGTGGCCAGCTCCGATGCCACCAATGTCCAGCTGTCGATGGTGCGCGACGGTGACGGCTACGTGCTGAACGGCCGGAAATGGTTCGCGTCCAACGCCTTGCATCAGAACTGCAAGGTGATGATCGTGATGGGCAAGACCGATCCGAACACCGCTACCCACCGCCAGCAGTCGATGATGGTGGTCCCCATCGACGCACCGGGCGTCACCGTCATGCGTGGACTGCCGGTCTTCGGTTACCAGGACCGCGAGGGCCACGCTGAGATCGACTTCAAAGACGTACGCGTGCCCGCCAAGGACGTGCTCAAGGGCGAGGGCGAGGGGTTCGCCATCGCCCAGGCCCGACTCGGTCCCGGCCGCATCCACCACTGTATGCGGGCCATCGGCATGGCCGAGCGGGCCTTGGAGCTGCTGTGCAGGCGCGCCCAGTCCCGGATCGCCTTCGGCCGGCCGGTCTCGGACAACGCCAACATCCGTGACTGGATCGCCGAGGCGCGCATCGACATCGAGATGATCCGGCTGCTGACGCTCAAGACCGCGTACCTGATGGACACCGTCGGCAACAAGGCAGCGCAGGTCGAGATCGCAGCGATCAAGGTCGCAGCGCCCAACATCGCACTCAAGATCGTCGACCGGGCCATCCAGGTGCACGGCGCCGGCGGAGTCACCGAAGACTTCCCGCTGGCCGGCTTCTGGGCCCACCTGCGCACACTGCGGCTCGCCGACGGCCCCGACGAGGTGCACAAGCGCGCCATCGCGCGCCAGGAGCTGGGTAAGTATCGCGAGAACGCTCGATGACGGCACCGGACTTCGCGGGGCGCACCGCGATCATCACCGGCGGGTCGCGGGGGATCGGGTTGGCGATCGGGCAGCGACTGGCCGAAGCGGGCGCCAATGTGGTCCTGACCTCACGCGATCAGGAGAGTGCCGATGCGGCGGCGGCCCAGGTCAACGGCAACGCATTGGGTGTGGCCGCCCACGTCGCCGACGACGAGGCTGCCCAGCGCTGCATCAACACCACCCTGGAACGATTCGGCACTGTCGACATCCTGGTCAACAACGCCGGCACCAACCCGGCGTTCGGGCCGTTGATCGACCAGGACCACGCCCGGTTCGCCAAGATCTTCGATGTCAACTTGTGGGGGCCGCTGCTGTGGACGTCATGCGCGGTCAAGGCATGGATGGGCGACCACGGCGGTGTGGTGGTGAACACGGCTTCCATCGGCGGGATGAGTTTCGCGCCGCTGATGGGCATGTACAACGCCACCAAGGCGGCGTTGATCCACGTCACCAAACAGCTTGCGCTGGAACTCTCCCCGGGGATCCGGGTCAACGCGATCAGTCCCGGCGTCGTGCGCACTAAGCTGGCCGAGGTGCTGTGGAAGGAACACGAGCAGGGATTGTCGACCGGTATACCGCTGGGCCGGATCGGCGAGCCGGTCGACGTGGCCGACGCCGTGTTGTTCCTGGTGTCCGATGCGGCGAGCTGGATCACCGGGCAGACCCTGGTCATGGACGGCGGTCAGATCCTTGGTGACGCAACAGGATTCCGGGGAGGCTCAGGTGGCTGACGAGCCACTGGGCATCGATCCGGCGGCTGCGACCGCGTGGATCACCGAGCTGGGCCTGCCCGTGGCCGGGCCGCTGAGCTTCGAGCGGGTCGGTATCGGACAGTCCAATCTGACCTACCGGGTGTTCGACGACGCCGGTCACAGCTGGGTGCTGCGCCGGCCCCCATTGGGAACGCTGCTGGCCTCGGCCCACGACGTGGCCCGGGAAGCACGAATCCTTGCGGCACTGGGCGATACCGAAGTCCCCACACCGCAGGTGTACGGGCTGACCCGCGACTCCGAAGGCACGCCGCTACTGCTGATGGAGTTCGTCGACGGCGTGGTGGCAGACCGGATGTCGGTAGCGCAGGCGCTCTCCCCGGAACGGCGCCGACAGATCGGGCTGTCGATGCCTAAGACCCTGGCCAAGATTCACGCCGTCGACATCACCGCGGTGGGCCTGGATGATCTGGCCAGCCACAAGCCGTACGCCCAGCGTCAGCTCAAACGGTGGGCCGGGCAGTGGGAGAAGTCCAAGACGCGCGAGTTACCGGCACTCGATGACCTGACCCGGCGGCTGACCGACGCCGTGCCGCAGCAGCAGGAACTGACGCTCGTGCACGGGGACTTCCACCTGCGCAACGTGATCACCTCACCGCAGACCGGTGAGGTGATCGCGGTGCTGGACTGGGAGTTGTCCACCCTGGGCGACCCGCTGGCCGACATGGGCAGCTTGCTGGCCTACTGGCCGCAGGTGGGTGAAGAGCACATCGCCGGGGAGTTCGTCATCAGCACCCTGGAGGGTTTCCCGGACCGCGCGGAGCTGGCCCGGGTATATCTCGAAGAGACCGGGCGCGACGCGGCGACACTGCAGTACTGGCATGCACTGGGACTGTGGAAGGTCGCCATCATCGCTGAGGGAATCGTGCGGCGGGTGCTCGACAACCCGGCGAACAAGGCCGCTGCGGGTACCCCGATCACCGCGTGGATCGACGCCTTGGTCGACAAGGCGCGTGAGGTCGCCGACGAGGCGGGCATCGCCAGATGAGCACGTCGTATCGCGCCGGCGCGGCCGCCGGCGGGGCGGACCTTGTCGACGGTGTGCCGCGCCGCAGGATCGCGGTGGCGGCGATGGTCGGTACCACGATCGAGTTCTACGACTTCTACGTCTACGCTGCCGCCGCGGTCACCGTCTTCCCGCACCTGTTCTTCCCGAAGGGCAATCCCACTGCGGCGCTGCTGGCTTCGCTGGCAACGTTCGGCTTGGCGTTCGTGGCCCGACCGGTCGGGTCAATCCTGTTCGGTCACTTCGGTGATCGGCTGGGTCGCAAATCCACTCTGGTGGCCTCCTTGTTGCTCATGGGCGTCGCCACCTTCCTGATCGGCGTGCTGCCCACCTACCACCACATTGGCCTGCTCGCCCCGGTACTGCTGGCCGCCCTGCGGTTCTGCCAGGGCCTGGCGCTCGGCGGTGAATGGAGCGGTGCTGCGCTGCTGGCCACCGAAACCGCCAAACCCGGCCGGCGGGCGACGGCGGGAATCTGGCCGCAACTGGGTGCGCCCCTGGGCTACCTGCTGGCCACCACGATCTTTCTGATCCTGTTCCTGTGGCTGGGACAGTCCAACCCCGGGGTAGACGGGACCGGGCCCTTTCTCACCTGGGGCTGGCGCATTCCGTTCCTGCTGAGCGCCGTGATGGTGGCCGTCGGACTGTACGTCCGGCTGCGGCTCACCGAAACTCCGGTGTTCGCGCAGGCAAAGGCCACCGGTGCGCCGGTGAATGCTCCGATCGCAGTGCTGCTGCGGGGCAGCTGGCGCCGGCTGGTCATCGGCACGCTGGCGATGGTGGTGCCCTACACGCTCTTCTACACCGTGACGACCTGGAGCCTGAGCTACGGGACCGCTAAGCGTCCCCCCGAGGGTGTGGGGTTGGGTTATGGCTACGCCGAGTTCCTCGGGCTGCAGCTGATCGCCGTGCTGTTCTTCGTGGCGGTACTGCCGATCGTCGGCAGGCTGGCCGACCACTTCGGCCGGCGCCCGCTGCTGTTGGCCTTCACCGCCGGGATCATGGTGTACGGGGCCACCTTCGGCGTATTCCTGAATCCGACCGCGTCCGTCGGCGTGACGCTGGCTTTTCTGATCATCGGTATGACGTTGATGGGCTTGGCGTTCGGGCCGATGAGCGCGGTACTGCCCGAACTGTTCCCGACCAATGTCCGCTACACCGGTTCGGGTGTCGCCTACAACGCGGCGAGCATCCTGGGCGCGGCGGTGGCGCCGTTCATCACCACCTGGCTGGCCACCAGTTACGGCGTTGTCTGGGTGGGCGGCTATCTGTCCATCGCGGCCGCGTGCTCGTTCGTGGCTCTGCTGGCCATGCAGGAGACCAAGGACGCCGAACTCGTGGACGTCTAATTGCCGGGGCTGTTTCGGCGGTCCAGCTTCGCCTCTCCTTCGTCGAGCCTCGCTGATATAGGTCGAGCTTCGCCTCTCCTTCGTCAAGCCTCGCTAACCGCCGAGCGCGACTCCGAAGACGTCCCGCATCGCCGCCCAGTGCCGGGCCGCGGCGTCGGCGTCATAGGGCCCGTTGTCGGGCACCGCGAAGCCGTGCGCGGCCGGGTAGAACTCGACGGTGTGCGGGACGCCCGCGGCGCTCAGCGCCTCGTCCAGGGCTGTGGCATGCGCCTTGGTGAACGACGCGTCGTTCTCGGCGCCGGCCACATAGACGGTGGCCGTCATCTGATCGGCCAGCAGGTGGGGGCTGTCGGCGGAGTCGGTGACCAGTCCACCACCATGGAACGACGCGGCCGCTGCCACCCGGTCGGGCACGCGTCCGGCGACCACGACCGAGGTACGTCCACCCATGCAGTAGCCGCACACCCCGAATTTCTCGCCGCGGACTTCGGGCCGGCCGGCCAGATAGTCGAAGAACGCCTGCGCGTCGGTGGCCATCCGGTCCGGGGTCACGTCGCCGATCATCGAGAACAGCCGACCGCGCTCCTTGGCGTCGGCGAACACCGTCGCCATGTCGAACGGGGCCCAGTCGGGGTGCCGGTAGTACACATCGGGAAGCAGCACGGCGTAGCCGTAACCGGCCAGTTCGGCGGCCATCTCGTCGAAGGTCGGCCGCACCCCGCCCGCATCGGGATACATGACAACGCCGGGCCAGGGCCCAGCGCCCTCCGGAGTGAACAGACGAACCGGGCAGTCCCCGTCGGGCGTGGTGATGGTGTCGGTGATCGTGGGCATGGCCTCCGTTGTACTCCGCTATGAACGTTTGACTCAATGCGGCGACCCGCGGCGCGTGGCTTCGCCACGCTTTGTGATCGCCGCTAAGCTAGGCGCCGTGCCGATCGCGACCCCGTACGAGGACCTGTTGCGGCTCGTTTTGGCCGAGGGAACACCGAAGGCGGATCGCACCGGTACCGGCACGCGCAGCCGCTTCGGCCACCAGTTGCGTTATGACCTGGCCGCCGGATTCCCGCTGATCACCACCAAAAAGGTGCACCTGAAGTCGGTGATCTATGAACTGCTGTGGTTTTTGCGCGGTGACTCAAACATCGCCTGGCTTAACGAGCATGGCGTCACCATCTGGGATGAATGGGCCTCTGAGACAGGAGATCTCGGTCCGGTCTACGGAGTGCAGTGGCGGTCGTGGCCGACTCCGGCGGGTGAGCACGTAGACCAGATCTCTGCCGCGCTGCACCTGCTGCGCACCGATCCGGATTCTCGCCGCATCATCGTTTCGGCGTGGAACGTCGGCGAGATCGGCCAGATGGCGCTGGCCCCCTGTCACGCGCTGTTCCAGTTCTACGTCGCCGATGGCAAGCTGTCCTGCCAGCTCTATCAGCGCAGCGCCGACCTGTTCCTCGGCGTGCCGTTCAACATCGCCAGCTATGCACTGCTGACCCACATGATGGCCGCGCAGGCCGGGCTGGGCGTCGGTGACTTCATCTGGACCGGCGGTGACTGCCACATCTACGACAATCACGTCGACCAGGTCACCGAACAACTGAGCCGCGATCCGCGTCCGTATCCGCAATTGGTTCTGGCACCGCGTGAATCGATTTTCGACTACACCTACGACGACATCGAGATCCGCGGCTACGACCCGCACCCCGCGATCAAGGCGCCCGTGGCGGTATGACGATCAGTTTGATCTGGGCTCAATCGAAGTCCGGGGTGATCGGGCGGGCCGGCGGCATCCCGTGGCGGGTTCCCGAGGACCAGGCGCGCTACAAGCAGCTCACCGTGGGCCACACCGTGGTGATGGGGCGGCTGACCTGGGAGTCGCTGCCGGCCAAGGTCCGGCCGTTGCCGGATCGGCGCAACGTCGTGCTCACTCGCGACCCGGGCTATGTCGCCGACGGTGCCACCGTGGTAGGCACCCTGGATCAGGCCCTGCAGGGTGACGACATCTGGGTGGTCGGCGGAGCCGAGATCTACGCGTTGGCGCTGCCGCTGGCCGGCTGCTGCGAAGTGACCGAGGTCGACATCGACCTGCCGGTGCAGGATGGTGACGCCGTGGCGCCGGTACTCGATCAGTCTTGGCAGGCCAGCACGGGGGAGTGGCTGACCAGCCGAACCGGACTGCGGTACCGCTATCTGACCTACCACCGGACTTCGTGCCAGTCCTGACCGCCGCGCAGGCGCGCCGGATCGCCGTTGCCGCACAGGGCTTCACAGATCCCAAACCCACTGCCACGGTCACCCGGGCGCACCTGAAACGGCTGATCTCCCGCATACAGGTACTGCAGCTGGACTCCGTCTCGGTGGCGGTACGCGCCCACTACGCGCCGGTGTTCAGCCGGCTCGGGCCCTATGACCGCACCGTGCTGGACCGAGCCGCATGGAGCCACAGCGCCCGTTCGCCGCGGCTGCTGGTCGAGTACTGGGCGCACGAAGCGGCGCTGATGGCCGTCGAAGACTGGCCGCTGTTGCGCTGGCGGATGCGGCAGTGGCCCCATGGCCGGTGGGGGTCGGCCATCGTGCGGGCCAACCCGCAACTGGTCACCGACGTCACCGCCGCGGTCGGCGAACTGGGTCCGGCCACCGCCGGTCAGATCGAAGAGCACCTGGCTGCCGCGTCCGGGCGGGCCGGCAAGGGGCCGTGGTGGAACCGCAGCGACACCAAATGGGTGGCCGAGGCGCTGTTCGCTGCGGGGGTGCTCACCACCGCCACCCGGGTCGGGTTCGCCCGGCACTACGACCTGGTGGAGAACGTGCTGCCACCGCAGGTGCTGGCTGTTCAGGTCGATGACGACGAGGCGATCCGCGAGCTGGTCCGCCGCGCCGCCGGCGCTTTGGGCATAGCCACCGAGGCCGACCTGCGCGACTACTTCCGGCTGTCGGCCACCCAGGTCAAACCCGCGATCGCCGCGTTGGTGGCGGCCGGCGAGTTGGAACCGGTGGCAGTCGATGGTTGGGACACCGCGGCCTATCTGCGTGCCGGGCAGGCGATTCCGCGAACCGATCGCGGCACCGCGCTGCTGTGCCCATTCGATCCACTGATCTTCTTCCGGCCGCGGGTGCAGCGACTGTTCGGCTTTCACTACCGCATCGAGATCTACACCCCGGCGCCCAAACGCCAGTACGGCTACTACGTGTGGCCACTCCTGCTGGACGGTGAGCTTGTCGGCCGGGTCGACCTCAAAGCCGATCGGCAACAGGGGGTGCTGCACGTCATCGGGGCATTCGCCGAAGCGGGGCAACCACGCGAACGGGTGGCCGAGGCACTGGCCACCGAACTGTGGTCGATGGCGTCCTGGCTCGGGTTGAGTCAGGTCAGCGTCGGGGATCGCGGGGATCTGGTGGCCGAGTTGCGCCGGCGGGTGCTTCCCGGCCCCGCGGACGTCACCCGCGCGTGACGGACTAGGGGAGGTGCCGGCGCATGCGGCGGCGGGCGCTGTCGGCGAGCGTGATCGCACCGTCGCGGGCCGCGTGCGCCAGCTCGGTTCCCCGGTCCGCGGCGACTTCCGCGAGCTGTGTTCCCCGTTCGCCGGCCGACTCCAGTAACGGTCCGGCCTTTTCCCCGACTGCCTCGGCCAGCTCGCGGCCATGCTCCACGCCGGCGAGCAGGCTCGTGCTCACCTTCTCACCGACGGTCTCCAGCACGGCATCGCCGGAGGAAGTGGGCAAGGCGTCGGTTGCGCGACGATAGGCGCGACGGGCCCGCCAGCCCAGCGAAGGCTTTCCTTCGGTGTCGGCGGCCGCGATCAACAATCCGCCGATCAGGCTGACGTCGGTCAAGAACGCTTTGCGTTGTTCGTTCTTGCGTTCGGGGTCGGATTCCGTCCAGAACATGTGCGCCCCGGCGCTCCCTGGAATGACCGTGCATGCCAGCACCGCAGCCGCAACCCGTGGCAGCCTGCCGCTGGCCAGCAGGACGCCGCCACCGATCTGTGCCAGCGCGTTCGCCTTGGCGAATGCTTCGACATCGGAAGGCACCTTGGCCGCTACCTCGTCGGGTAACTGTTTGAGGCCGTCGAACGCTGGACGCGCCGCCTGCCCGGCTTGCTGCGGCCGGCGCAACGCGTCCACGCCTTGACCGATAAACGCTGCCGCGAGCAGTGGACGTGCGATCTTCCGTAGCAACACTGGGGCCCCTATCGCCGGTCGGATTACTGTTCGGCACGCTCGCGTGCCTGATTCCGCAGCGGCCTTGGCTCGGGATACCCGTTGGGGCTTACGCCGTAAACGTCGACCGTCAACGTCGAGGTGGGCGGACCGGTCGTCACCGGCGAATCTCGGCCGCCGGCGCTAGGGTGGCGACCGGGAGTTGATCGGCCGCGCTGATGACTGGCGTGCCGATCCGGGGTCGGGCGTTGTCGGGGTGGTTGTATGCGGGTTTCTTCTGCGTGGGGGCTTGTTGTCGGGGGTGCGGTGCTGGCCGCCGGATGTGGAAGTCACGAACTCAAAGTCGTGTCGAGCACCACATCGTCGGTGCCAACCGCCACCGTGACGGCAGCGCCCGTCGCTGAGGACGCCCTGCGCGCTCTTTTGCTCAGCCCCGAGCAGATCAACCCGATCATGGAGGCGACCGACATGGCCGTCACCCGCACCCATACCGCCCTGTCGGACGACAGCGCCACCATGCAACCTCAAGAGTGCCTGGCGATCGACGGTGCGGCTCAGGAGCCGGTATACGCCGACAGCGGCTACATCGCAGTGCGGGACCAGACGCTCAGTGAGGGCGACGATTTCGAACACTTCGCCGAACAGGCCGTAGTGGCGTTTCCGTCGGCCAAGCAAGCCGCCGCATTTCTTGCCCACGCCACCCGGCAATGGCCGGCCTGCCATGAATACAGCCATGTGCAGAGCGGCACCACCTGGATCGCCGGCCCCATCGTCAACGCCGACGGCATGCTCAGCACCGTCGCGACCCAAGACAATGCCGGCAACGAGGTGAGCTGGGCCTGCGGGCGGGCGCTGACCGTGGCCAACAACGTCGTGATTGACGTCAACACCTGCAGCGCGGATCCCAAGAACACCGCGGTGGTCATCGCTGGGCAGATCGCAGCCAAAGTGCCCAACCGCTGACGTTCAGGGCAGGTATAGGCCCCGAATGCGGTGGTATCGGTGTCGCCCCGCCAGGGCGTTCGCGGCCTGCAGTCCAGACATGACGGCCGCTTCGATGCACCCGGCGTTCATGCCGGAGTCGGTCCAGTCGCCGGCCAGAACCAGGTTGTCATAGCCGCTTTCGTCGGGGCGCAACCGGTACCGGTCGGTTCCCGGGATCGACTGCACATACCGGTCCGAGGGATCGACATTCACGCTGATGTGCTGGGTTTCCAATGCTGCGCAGTCGGTTTCGCCGTCGGACCCGCTGAGTAACCGCCAGTCGAAGCCTGCTTCGCTGACGGCGCCGGGAAGGAACCGGTGCAGGTGACGGTCGAGGTGGTGGGCGACTTGTCCCCGAACCTGCTGCCGATGTCGGTGCAGGTAGCCCGGACCGGTCTCATCGGTGGGCCACGCCGCATCCAGGGTGCCGCAGAAGTAGGCCACTGTGCCGGGGCGATCATGCTCGGGCCAGTCTTCGGCCCACAGCGTCTGCGGCATGGAGGCCCACGTCTCGAACGGGGGAACGTAGGCACTGAGCGTCACGCCGGGCTCCTGCCAGCCCAGTGCCGGTTCATCCGGGCGCAACCAGATCTGGAAGGCCTGGGTGGCGACGGTGCGGACCTCCGTGGTCATCCGTCGCCACTCGGGCCGGTCTTCGATCAGCTCGGTGGCGACCACCGGCAGCATGCCCAGGGATACGGCCAGGATGGCGTGATCGAAGTCGACACCCCTACGCAGCACCCGTGACTCGGCGTCGGGGTAGTCCGACCAGTGCGTTTCCAGCGCATGCCAACCATCGGGGGGGACCTGGTCAGGTGCCGCCAATTGGTTGGTCAGCGGCGTGCTGGGGAACACCGGCAGCCCCCGCACCGTGGTCAACGGCTCGTAGCTTGTCAGGCCGTCGGCCAGGTGCAGTTGGCGCCCCAGCGTGATGGTGGCGACTGCTCGTCGCGCGGCGTCCAGGTGGAGGGCATCGAGGCGGTGGAAGAACTCGAAGGTGACACCGCGACGCCGCAACGCCTGGTACAGCGGAGCGATGACGACGTCGCCCATTCCGGCGGTCATCTTCCAGAAGATCGACCCGTGGTAGCCGAACAGCACCTGGCCGGTCAGAAACACCGCCAGCCCCGCGGCGAACGCGGGCTGGTCGGGATCGCCGTCGCGGTACCCGAACACCAGGTCGTACATGCCACGTACCAAAGCGAATTCGGTGACATCGGGGTGCGCGCCGTGGCGCAGGATCCAGTCGTTGAAATCTTCGTCGTTGATCGCCCGCATTCCGCGCGGGTCGGTGACCAGGTGGTCGGCGAGGATTCCGCGGATCACCGCGGTCATCAGCGAGAGCAGCAGCCAGGACCGCCGGTGGTCGGGCCGTCGCTCATAGTCCAGGGCGGCGCGCACCGCCGCCACCGCGCCGTCGACCTTCCCGGGCAGGCCGGCGCCGGCGGCCTGCGGATCGCCCAGGGCGAGCAGTACTGCCGCGGCCGCATCGGTCACCGCCTCGATCCATCGCTGCGTGGGCGGCGGCTCCGGGTGGACGGACAACGTGATTCCGGGCGCGGTGGTACCGCGCAGCGATTCGGCGAAATCGCGAACGAGGCGCAGTGCCCGGACGGTGAACTCCACCACCGTCATCACCCGGCCAGTGCCGCCGGGTGCGCCGGGTGACCCGTCGGTTCGGGTGAAGGTGCCCAACCAGATCAACCACTCGCTGCCGAGCCGGTCGGCCAGCCCCACGTTGTCCGCCGGAATCAGCGCTTGGTCCCAAGTGCGGATCGGTGCTGCCGGATCAGTTGTGGCCCGGTCGAGTTCGGTGTAGCACTCGCGAAGCAGGGCGAAGGCGTTCTGATAAGAGCCCAGCCAGATATGCAGGCCGTGCTCTTCGATGCGTCCGTGCCGGCCACGGCTGGAAGCTCCCTTGCCGCCGAGGCGCCAACCGCGTTGATAGACGGTGATGGAGTCGAAGCGGTCTCGCCAACCGGGTTCGCTAAGCCGCCAGGCGGCACTCAGCGCGGCCATGCCTCCGCCCAGGATGACTACCTTGCCACCCGGCGGACTCACCTGAGCAGCGTTCTGGCTCGATCCAGCTCCGGCCAGTCGGAATCGGCGAGGAAGTGCGTCATGGCGCCGGTCAACAGGTCACGTGCGGAATCCCCCTGCAGGTCGACAAGATCCATCGCCGCGCGCAGTTCGTAGATGTGCGCCGCCTGCCGGCGTGCCGTCTCGATGGCGCAGCGCAGATCGCTGTCGCGTGCCGCGGCGTCACCGCGGGTGTGTGACCGTATCCGCAGCAACTCGGCGCGGTAGAAGTTGACCGCGGTCTCATCGGCCAACGCCAGCGCGCCGTTGAGGCATTCGTGGGCCTGCGCGGTGTCGCCGACGGCAATCAGCAACCGGGCCAGTACCCCGTCGTAGTAGGTAGAGAACAGCTTGACCTCGGCCGCCCGCAAGGCAGAACCGATTTCGGTCATCGTCGCGATGTGGGGTGCCAACCGGGCTGGGTCGGTGTGCTCGCCCGCCAGCGCCGACAACGCGTCGACGGCGCCGCGCTGATTGGCCGCGATCATCGTCCAGTACTCGAATCCGTGCCGCTCGGCCTGCGCAGCCAGTACCGTCACCACCTCGCCGGCGCGTTCGAGTAGGCCGGCCTCCATGCACATGTAGATCTCGGTGAATCGTTGGTAGCAGTGGCTGAATGGGCCTTGCGGGAAGCCGATATCTTCTGCCCGCCTGACGGTTTCGGATAATTGCTCGTCGGCGCCGGTGAGATCGCCTTGGACGAATCGTGCCATCGCCAGGTGCATATGCATGGAAGCGAGCGCATCGCTGGGAATGAACCAAAGAGATTCGAAATCGGGCAGGGGCGCTTCCTTCATCTCCGCGACGGCCTGCTCCAACAGCGCTCGGGCCTTGCCGAAGTCACCAAGAAACCAGGCGACCATGCCGAACGCCGCGGCGTTTGTCGGACCGAACCACTTCCGCTCATCGGGTCGCTTCGATCTGGCGTACTCGGCCACGCGCAGGGCGCGGCGCAGGTCGCCACGGGGCAGGTAGTAGGCCCACAACGCAGTCATCGTCGACATGAAGCCGTCCTGTCGGGGATCGGTGGCCCCGAGCTTCAGGCAGCATTCGAAGTCCTTGGCCGCCTTCGGGCTGGCAGTACCTTCCACCGCCGAGGTGAGGAAGCCACGCCGAAGCCGATACAGCACTTCGCGACGATCGCGAGACGGTCCCTCCGCCGCTAGCCGGAGTTGTTCGATGGCCTGGCTGAGGCAGGCGCGGGCCTCGTCGAGGGCACCGCGCTGCCGGGCGTCGTACGCAGCTTTCTGGTGGGCGTCGGCGGCGGCCTCGAACCGCTCCGCCACCCGGTAGTGCAGGGCGACCAGATGCCAATCCGGATTGTCTGAGTCGCTGACCAGGGTGTCGGCGACTCGACCATGCAGCTGGCGCCGAACGCTGGGCGGCGGCAACTCGTAGGCGACCTCGCGGAGCAGCTCATGCCGGAAACGCCAGCGGTCCTTGGTCACCGGCTCGAAGACCCGCGCCGCAACCAGGGCTGCAACAGCATCCTCGAGATCACCGGCTGCGAGGTCGAGGACTGCGCCGAGCATGGCGCGATCGAATTCCCTGCCGACGGTGGAGGCGGCTTCGACCACCTGAATCGTGTTGCTGCTGGCGCTGTCTCTTATACACA